>JASFVS010000040.1:0-13955 GCA_050049715.1 Phycisphaerales bacterium | reverse complement strand
CGGGCAAACCTTCGAACCTAATGAGATAACTTCGTTTCTGACTGTACACAAAGAGGACATTGATAGCAGATTTCCAATTCAACATGTCTCTATTGGCATAGATTTTCTTTTCGTGCCTCTAAAGACATTGGATGCCGTAAAAAAAGCCGGTGTGATTAAGGATAAATTTTTCGACTGGGCTCAAGATAAACAGGCAAAAGCTGTTTTTGTTTTCTGCCCTGAGACTTATAAGCCCGAAAATCAAATGAACGTTCGTTTGTTCGCAGATTACTTTGGCGTGCCCGAAGACCCGGCAACTGGCAGCGCAAACTCCTGCCTGGCCGGGTATTTAGTTGAATACCGCTATTTTGAAGCCGGCCGGATTGACATCCGAGTCGAGCAGGGCCACGAAATAGGCAGACCCTCACTGCTTTATTTAAAAGCGCAGGACAAAAATGGGAAATTAGATATTTCTGTCGGAGGCAAAATCGTAACAATAGCAAAAGGTAAATTGGTTTAAGTCAATCTGTTAAAACAGGAGAAAATCTATGAGCGAAAAAGTAAAACAAGCGGTTGAAAGATTTGAAAAAGGTTTTAATTGCTCTCAGGCGGTTCTGAGCAGCTACAGTGAGCAATTCGGCCTTGATTGTGAGATGGCTTATAAAGTGGCAACAGGTTTCGGAGGCGGCATGCGGGCCGGTGACACCTGCGGCGCAGTCACAGGGGCCTTGATGGTGCTCGGCTTAAAATATGGCAACGACACTGCAGAAAACACGCAGGATAAATTAAATACTTATGAGAAAGTTGAGGAATACACAAAGAGGTTCAAAGCCCGAAACGGCTCGGTTATATGCAGTAAATTACTTGATTGTGATATGAGTACCCCTGAAGGAAGAAAACAGGCGCAGGAAAAAGGATTGTATTCCTCGATATGCCCGAAAGTGGTTCAGGATGCCGCTGAGGTTCTTGAAGAAATACTGGAAAGTAGAAGCGACTAATCCCTCACTAAATTTTAAGGAACAAAAAAATGCTCAAGCTGGCTTATTGTGGCGATGACTGCAATTTATGCCCGAGGTATATTGCGACACAAAGTGGTAGTGAAGAACAACTAAAAAAAATTGCCGTCCTGTGGAAAACAGTGGGTTGGCGAGAAACTGTTTTGCCTCCCGAAGAGATGGTTTGCCACGGGTGTACTTCGGTGAAATTAAAATTATGCAAATATAATATTATTCGAGAATGTGCGCAAGAAAAAGACCTCGAGAATTGTGGAAAATGTAGAGACTACCCTTGTTCTGAAATAGAAAAGGTCTTTGAACAAAGCAAAATATACGCTAAGAGCCTCAAAGAAAGCTACCCAAAAGATGTTTATGAACTTGTTGAGCGGGCTTTCTTCTTAAAGAAGCAAAAATTGGATAGTGAGCACACAGAATATCTATCCAGTCAAAAACGAGCCAAATAGCTAAAGAGGAATCAAATTAATATTAAGTTTAAATTATTCAGGGAATAGTAGTATGAAAACCATAGGCATCTTAGGCGGCCTTGGCCCCGAATCAACTTTAGAATATTACAGGGAAATAATCAAAGCCTTTCAAAAGAACGAATCAGGCTATCCAGAAATTGTTCTGTTTAGTACCAACTTAAGAGAATTCTGGAAAATTCTCGAAACCGGCCCAAGAGACAATTTAACCACCTGGTTGACTGATAAGATTGTCTCTCTCTACAATGCCGGTGCTGATTTCGCTGTGATTGCATCGAACACTCCACATATAGTTTTCGACCGGATAAAGGCAAAAGTACCGATATCGATGCTTAGTATCGTTGAAGAGACCTGTAAGAAAGCGAAAAGTATGGGCCTGAAAAGATGCGGCCTTTTGGGAACAGGATTCACGATGCAATCTACATTTTATCAGGAATGTTTTGAGAAAGAAGGTATTTCAATAGTCGCCCCCGATGAAAATGACCAGGGCATTATACACGAAAAGATATTCTCCGAGCTTGAATCAGGCATAATAAACGAGCAAACAAAAAAGCTGTTTCTTGGAATAATTAAGAAGATGATTGATAACGAATCCATCGATTCTGTGCTTCTGGCATGTACGGAATTGCCATTGATTCTCAAAAACGATGAATATGGAATACCCTTTTTGAGCACAACGGCAATACATATAAACAGTATCATTGAATACTGCAAAAAGTAAACGCTTAATAGTAAAAAATACGAGAAGAGAATATATGTTGGAAATATTTCAAGTCGAAAACAGCGAAAATCTCGAACAGGTTCGCATCCTCTGGAACGAATATGGTGCCTGCATGGAAACAAACCTTGCGGATGTTTCCCACAAGCCTGAACCTATCAGATATTTTCGAGATTATTATGAAGAAATCAACAACAACCTGCCGGGTGAATATACTCCACCTGAAGGTTGTCTGCTGCTTGCCACGTATGATAATCAAACTGCCGGCTGTATAGGTCTAAGAAAATATGAAAATGATATATGTGAAGCGAGAAGACTATTCGTAAGAAAGAAATATCGCAGGATGGGTATCGCCAAAGCTTTAGTCCAAGCTTTGGCGGACCAGGCTCGGAACATCGGCTACAAAAGAATGTGGCTGCATACTAACAGGAGAATGACCGGGGCCGAGGATTTTTATCGTTCTTTAGGGTTAAAAGACATCGAACCTTACGAACATTTCTCTTTGGACAATATGGTATATCTGGAATTGAAATTAGCATAAGCATTTTAACCTATCACAAAATCAAAAATCAACTGCACTTTTCGTCCTGAACAAGCCGATTATGATAATATGTCTTATATAGAGGCGATTTTAGCACTATTTGCGATTGTTGACCCCATAGGCAACATCCCCATCCTGCTCCACGTTGCCGAACACACCCCCAATGGCCAAAGTCAGAAGGCCTTCAACACCGCCGTAATCGTCGGCGTGCTCATCCTGTTGGGTTTCTCTTTCGCAGGCAAGGCGGTATTAAGTCATGTTTTCCATATTAATCTGGCTGATTTACAGCTTGCAGGCGGGATACTGCTATTGATTATTGCCATAGACCATTTGATATTTGGTACACTACGTAGGTCAGTAATGGTTTCAGGGACATTCGGCCCTTACGAAATCGGTTGTGTACCTTTGGCTTGTCCGCTGCTGGCCGGGCCCGGTGCTATGGTAACCAGCCTTACGACACTCGAAAGCTCGGGACCTGTCAAAGCAGTAATTGCAATCATAGTTGTCTTTGGTTTACTGAGGTTAATAATGTGGTTCATTGAGCCTATCCATAAATTCCTTGGCAGGATGGTCTGTACTGTAATTTCAAAAGTGATGTGTCTTTTCATAGCTTCTATCGGTGTGCATATGATAATGTCAGGTCTGCAATATTATTTTGTAGCTCCGACATAACAAGTGATTATAGCTTTTTTAGATTTCAAATAAATCCTTCAGTCTTTTGAGAGAAACATAGATGGTTCAGAGCCAGAGCAAACAAGTTGAACAACCTTCTCACCATATAGAAACAAAACGAAGCAGACTGGAAACGTTAGTTTTAAAAGATGGCAATCTACACCTGCTTAAATCGGGAACAGAGCTTCCGCAATCACTAATCGAAGCGAATAATGCGGCAACAACTGGGCGTCCAAAAGATGCAACCGAACTTCTGGATGGCCGGGCGAAGGAGGAAGCTTGTAGAATTATTGAACGGGACCCTTCACGGACTGACATGATGCTGATTCTTGCAATGGTCTTCAAGCGAACAGGACAGCTAAGTAGTGCAAAAGAGTGGCTAGAAAAGATACTAAATCAAGAGCCGCATGCTTTGGTGTACAATGAATTGGGATTTGTTTATCAGCGAATGGGACATCTATCTAAAGCAATTGAGTGTCAAAGAAAGGCCAGAGAACAGGAGCCTAATCATGCTGAGCTGGTGTCTAACCTGGCTATAATGCTTATCGGGGCAGGTCAAATTCAGGATGGTATTAATCTGCTTAGGGAGGCTATAGAAATTGACCCTGCGAATGCTGCGATACACTCTAAACTTTTGTTTTATCTTCATCATCAACCTACATTGGACCCCAATGAGCTTTTTGAAGAGCATAAAAGATGGGGACAGGTACATGCCCCGGCCAATCTGGCCGGAACATCTCACGATAATAATCCAGACCCTGACCGCCGACTTCGTGTCGGCTACATTTCACCGGATTTTCGCGTCCATCCTGTCACACATTTCTTTGAGCCGCTTCTGGATGGGCACAATAATGACGAGGTTGAAGTATATGGCTACAGCGACGTTGCTCACCCGGATGTAGCCACGGAACGGCTTAAAAGTAAATTTGATTGTTATCGAAATATTCGAGGCCTTGGCGATAAAAAGGTCATTGATATGATTTGTCAGGATGAAATTGATATTTTGGTGGAACTCTCAGGCCATACGGCCGAAAATCGTCTGCTTGTTATGGCGCATAAGCCGGCTCCGGTCCAGGTCACCTATCTGGGTTCCCCTGATACGACCGGATTGGAGCAGATTGATTACCGTTTTACAGATACACTCGCTGACCCTCCGGAATCTCGGAAGTTTTATACTGAAGAATTATTTTTTCTACCTGAAGGTTTTCTTTGTTACAAACCTTTTGAGTTTTCGCCGCCTGTAACGTCGCTGCCGGCTTATCGAAATGATTATATAACTTTTGGCTCATTTAATGCTATCAGCAAGGTACATCCGCATGTTATAGAGTTTTGGGCAAAGGTCCTGAGAGTTAATCCCAACTCTCGGATTTTATTGAAGTTTGGAATCGGTATCGACCAACAGATGAGGAAGTCGTACTTTGATAAGTTTGGGGAGTTAGGAATCAGCTCAGACCGGATTGCCATTTACGGCTGGAAAGATATTAAGGAACATTTACAGTTGTACGGCGAAGTGGACATTGTACTTGATACATTTCCATGCAATGGTTTTACAACCACGTGTGAGGCATTGTGGATGGGTGTACCTGTAGTATCGCTGGTCGGCGACTGTCATGCCTCTCGGGTCGGACTGAGCATACTAAGCAGCCTCGGACTCGATTTATTTACAGCTTTGTCGCCCGATGAGTACGTTACAAAAACCACAGCACTCGCATCAAACCGGCAGTCTCTTGCTCAGCTTCGTTCTACGATGCGGCAGCGAATGGAAGACAGCCCATTGTGTGATTCAGAGGGATTTGCTCGGAAGGTCGAAGCGGCATATCGAAAGATGTGGCATCGATGGTTGGAGTCTATTTGACGGAAATGCCGGAATAATGGGATTAGAATAATGTCAAAAGAAAAATTCATCGTCATTACTATGATAAACTATCCTACCAAAGCTGTCGAAACCATCGCGAGTATGAAAAAGGACTGGAATATTCTTGTTGTGGCAGACAGAAAAACACCTGACGATTGGAGTTGCCCAAACACTAAGCTGCTTTCCTTAAAAGACCAGATGGCAATTGACAGCGATTATGCACGCGAGTGTCCGATGGACCACTATGCCCGTAAAAATATCGGCTATCTGGAAACTGTTCGGGATGGCGCGCAGGTTATTGCAGAGACTGACGATGATAATATCCCAAAAGATAATTTTCTTAGTTTTGTTAACCGAAATGTGAAAGGCCGACTGGTTGAAGCTCCCGGCTGGGAAAATGTTTACAAGCATTTTACTGATGGCAGAATCTGGCCGCGCGGTTTTCCTTTGGAATATATCAATCAAAGTTTCGAATCGCCAGGTTCTCTTGCCGGTGAAGCTGTCTTCGATTGTCCCGTTCAACAGTATCTGGTTGATGGAGACCCGGATGTTGATGCAATCTACCGTCTAACAACAAAGGCAGATATTAAGTTTCGTCCGAATACGATTATTCTTTCGGAAGGAACATTTTGCCCATTCAATTCACAGAATACAATTTGGTGGCCTGACACTTTCGCCTTACTTTATCTACCGGGCACGGTAAGCTTTAGAATGACAGATATATGGCGTTCGTTTATTGCGCAGGTATGCCTGCACAAAGCGGGTAAAAAGGTGGCTTTCGGCCCGGCAACGATGTTTCAGGTCAGGAACGAGCATAATCTTATCAGGGACTTTGCCGATGAAATTTCCGGTTATCTTAATAATGCAAAGATAATGGAATTGCTCAGCAATATTGATTTGTTGGATGGGCCGAATCAGATTGAATTGAATATGCGACTTTGCTATGAAAAATTAGTCGCAGAAAATATTGTTCCTCAGAATGAGTTGCATCTTTTGGACTTGTGGCTCAAGGATATCGAGCGATTCAGAAGAAGTGGAGCCGATTTACCTCTCTCCAGGACCAGAAAAGCGTTAAGTGAATTATCTTCCACTAAGCTTGTAAAATCAAATCTTAATGTTTCTTAAAGTTTAATTTATGGCTTTAAAATTCGAATTGGTCTTTGAAGACGGTTTTGAAGTCATAGACATCATTGAAATCATCTATCGAATCTGTTTCGGCGGCACTCATCCAGTTATGTTTTATCATCAGCCATACAATTTCACCGAAGTCACGTGTCGATTTAACGCCCCATGTATCCAGAACCATCATTGCCATTCTGCCCCATTTTTCAATAGCTAATTTCCTTAGTCCTTCGCATAACGCCTGGCCGCTGACGTGCTGAGGTTTAACTGTGATGTTTTTTGCAGCGTGCCCAAGCCCTTCATAAACGAACCTGATTGCCGATGGGTTGAACCGGCTGTCTTCTTTGGCAATTTGTTCGAGATTCTTTTTCATTTTTAAAAATATGCTTTCTTCGGCGTTGTGAGAAATTAGGTTTATTTTAGCATTGCTATTCTAAAACTTATGTGAAATATGGTCAATAGTCAGGAGCCTGAATATCCGCCTTGAAGGATATAAAAGTGCTCTAAAAGACATTGCTCTTGCAAAATAAACGTTTATTTTCTACAATATTATTTCAGTAACTACAGCACTAATTTTTATCTTAACCTTTGATTTTCTAAGACTATTTGAAAGGAAAAGATATGGAATATACAGGCACTTTTGAAAGTTTCCAAGAATTGGGCCCTGTTTTCACGATTACGCTCATTTTTTTTATTACATTTCTGGCCTTGATTGTACTCATCATAAAAGCAGTCATTTTCTGCAAGATTTTTTCCAAAGCCGGATACTGCTGGGCGCTCGGATTGTTAATGTTTGTGCCGATAGTTAATATTATCATGCCATTTGTGTTGGCTTTTGCTGATTGGCCCATTCAGAGAGAGCTACGTTCACTCAGGCAACAACTGGGGAAACCTCCAATGTAAAACGAACTCTATTTCCCAAATCGAAATAGAGTTATCATTAGGCATAATTTGAGTATGTCCTTTTAACAGTTGTTCTCACTGAAGTTTTTCACAATTCTAATCAGGTCCTGCCAAATGGAAGCGTGAAAAACGCTTTACGATACTAATAATCGGAGTATATGGGGAAAATATTCGAAAAGTATGAGTAATTTGTCCTTCACGCGCATAATATCTAATAGAGCCTGATATCGGAAAGGTAGATTTGATAAAGTGCCAAATGATTTGGAACAACAAAGTTGGCCCGGATTTGCTCGGGGCGATACTGATATATGGCGGGAATTTATCGCCAGGCAAATCCCTCTGCTCTATGGAATATTTATAAAACGCTGGCCTAATCCTTCGCTTGCCGAAGAACTGGTGCAAAGGACGATTTTTGATGCTGTGCGGGGTTGCCGTACTTATGAGCCTTCTAAGGGTAGTCCCGAAGAATGGATTCATGGCATTGCCCGAAACAACATACGCCTTGAGATGAGAAAGCGAGCATCAGGCCCGAGTGTTAACGGTGACTTCAGCCGTTACCTTGAGGCGATTGACACTAAACCGTTGCCTGATGAAGTGCTTGAGCGGCAGGAAACAGTAGCAATAGTTCGTTCAGCACTGAACAAGTTGGAAGGCAAGGAACAAGCTGTACTCAAAGCCATGTATATAGAAGGCCTTCGGGCGCGCGATATTGCAGAACAGATGAACGTTACGGAAAAGGCCATACACAGTTTGCTATACCGTGCGCGCATTTCTCTTCGTCGGGAAATCGAACGAACGGCATCCCTGCATAAGAAAGGGTGATAATTATGAATCCGGAAAATAACAATCCGTTAAGTCGAGATTCTCTGAATCAGCAAGAGAAAAATATCTCGCGGCTTATGAAACTGACTGGCGATTCGGATAAGCCTAACAGAGCATTTACAGAGTCGTTAATAGGGAACGCCCTTGGTAAGCTCGAACAATTTAAGTCGGCAACTAAGCAAGACGAAAAGAATATAACTATAAAAATAAGCTGGTGGGAGAAAGTTTTAGGTTGTGCAGCTATGTTTGCAGTGATTTGCCTGGCTGGCCTTGGTTTTTTAGTTTCTCAGATACATTCTGCTTTTGCTGTAATTGTCTTGGTAGTAATGTTTGTTAGCCGCATTGTTCATCTTGGAGGTCTCATATTATGAATCAGCTACAACCAATCTATATTAACGTAATCGACCCCATCAATCCTGCTATAGAAAGAGTAAAGACGATACTTTTCAGACCCTTCGATCTGAAAAAATGGTTCGTTATAGGCTTCTGCGCCTGGTTATCTTTGTTGGAAAGTGGCGGGGGTGGTGGAAGAGTCGATTATCGCTATCAACGACATGTGGGTGATGTGCAGCAGGCTTTAAATGAAGCAAAAGTCTTTGTTTTAGACAATTTATATTGGATTATACCTTTGGCTGTTCTGTCTGTGGTGGTTGGAATAATTTTTTGGCTTGTTCTTACTTGGCTCAGCAGCCGAGGCAGGTTCATGTTCCTTCACTGCGTTGCCCAAAACAAGGCCGAGGTCAAAATTCCTTGGGCGAAATTCCGACAGCATGCTGATAGCTTGTTTGTGTTCAGAATAGTACTATGTTTAATAGGTTTTTTCGCGGTATTATTGCCCATTCTGTTGATCATTGGCTGTATTATTATGATAGCAACAGGTGACGGCCTAAGCGTTCTCGGCATATTGGGCCTTGTAATAATTGCCCTTGTTATTATTACTGTCGCGATTATTCTTGCTTTAATAAGCAAATTTACAACGGATTTTGTCGTACCGATTATGTTCTTACGAACAACGAGTTGCAGAGCGGCTTGGCGGGAATTTATGCAGATTTTGTCTGTGAATAAAGGTCGCTTCGTACTATACATACTTTTTCAACTTGTCATAGGTATAGCTATCGGCGCGATTATCATAACTGGGGCGTGTTTGACCTGCTTTTGTGCCTGCTGTTTTCTTGCGATTCCTTATATTGGGACTGTTCTGGTATTGCCTCTGTTGATTTTCAAACGGGCCTATTCCCTTTACTATTTGCGGCAGTATGGCCCTGAGTTTGATGTTTTTGTCACCGGGGCTGAAATGACTGTGACTGGTTGAGTTCTTTCTTTGTAAAAGATTGAAAGTTGAAAATCGGTGTTGATTTTAGCGTTTTTGAGGATGCAAAGTCAATGCCGATTTTTTTGTGCATATTACGACTATTACGATGCTTTTCATACATCTGGAGCTTCGCTATAAAAATAAAGGATGGAAAATTTTGTTGCAAAGTGTCATTTAGTTAATAGTATTTAACGACTAAAAGTTTAATATTAGCGCAGATGAACTATGTTCAACGGAAGTAAATACTTAAAATGATATTTACTCTGCATAGATATATATTTAAGGAGCTTTTCAGGGTTTTTATACTGACGGCGGTAGCGCTGACGTTAATCCTGAGCTTTGGCAGTATTCTTCGTCCCGTTCAGGAATATGGAGTGGGTCCCCGGCAGGTTATCAACCTTATGGGCTATTTTCTGCCAATCACTCTGACATTCGTATTGCCGATGGCGGCTCTCTTCGCGGGTGCTCTGGTTTATGGGCGATTTACGAGTGATAACGAGCTTGATGCCTGCAGGGCAAGCGGAATAAGCCTGCTGACATTGGTTTATCCGGGACTAGTCTTGGCGATTTTGGTAGCTATTGCGAACCTGCTTTTAAGCTTTCATGTAATGCCGGCCTTTATTCACCTGGCGGAGAAATCGCTCAAGGCCAACGCTAAACAAATACTTTTCCGTAATATACAGCAGAAAAGATATTATAAACTGCCGCCGGATGAGCAATATTTGATTTACGCCGACCATGCCGATGAAAAAAATAACGCAATGTCAGGCGTAGTTGTGGTTGAGTTGAAAGGTAATGAAATTAGAAAGATTATTACCGCTGAGGGTGCAAAAATAAGTTTTAGACTGGACAAGTTATTCAATGAGGTTCGAATAGTCGCCTACAGGGCGAATCAGATGGGTGCTGAGGATGAGGGGAGTGCCGAATTGCTGGAATTGACGGCGGAGTTCGGTTCGTTGTTGGGTGACGATATCAAATTCAAGAAAATTTATGAGATGAAGAAAATCCAAAATGACCTGATGCAGTTTTATCCTGTTTCAAAACTGGCTCGCGATACTTTCGCACAGTTGGTTACGGATTTGTTGGCGCATGATATTAAGGCTAAAATGACTGGTGATAATTTTTATGAATTGCTTGGCTCGCCGAACTCGGTCAGATTTACCGCCGGTCAATGTAACTTAAAAGACGAGGAAGAAATTGAGTTGTCCGATGGAGTTATGGTTGTGGAGTACGATACGGACACCGGCCAAACCCTGCGTACCTTAAAATGTTCAAGGGCTTCTTTACATCTCGAAGGCGATAAGCTTACGCCGACCCTGACAATGGATGTTTATGATGTAAGAGTAGAAGACTCCGGGGAATTAAAGATGCGGTATATCGTTCGAGGTTTACTTCCCCCTGTGGCCGTAGAGACGATGGCGAGTGAATTCAGGACCGAGAACGGCTCCTCGTTAAAAGCTGAAGAACTGTCTTCTGATTTGTCCCGGTTACAGCCGAGTCCTCAACTGAAGAAACTGCAGGCGCAGCTTAAAAGAAAAATACTAAAGACTTTGGTACAGATAAAGTCAGAGAAGCATTCCCGATTAGTCTTTGGAATAGGCTGTATATCAATGATTTTAATTGGCATCGGCCTGGGTATAATCAAAAAAGGCGGACATATGCTTAGTGCTTTTGGCGTAAGTTGTGTACCTGCGGCGGTTTTAATAGTGTGTATTATGAGCGGCAAACAACTCACAGAAAACCTCGGCTCACGAAGTATATCGGGTGTAGCGTTGATGTGGGGGGGATTGGCATTTCTATCTCTGTTGGCCGTTGCGATATATGGCTGGTTATTGAAAAACTAAGGATTGTTCATAATTCACAGTGTGTAGAATACGAACTATGAAGATATTGGATAAATATGTTGCGAAGAATTTTCTGATTGGCTATGCAATCGCCTTTGGCGTTCTAATGGGTTTACGAGTAATAATTGATTTGTTCGTGAATCTCGATGAATTTACCGAGCATACCGACCTTAGCGCTTTTGCTGTTGTAAAGAACATATTGGTATTTTATGCCACCAATAGCGTACTATATTTCCGTGAATTCGCCGGGACGATAACCGTAGTAGCGGCCTCCTTTTCGTATGGAAGGATGGTTCGTTCCAACGAGCTGGTGGCTGTGATGGCGTCGGGCGTTAGTTTGAAGCGGGTAATCGGCCCGGTAGTGTTTCTTGCGTTACTATTGACCGGCGTGCTGGTAATTGACCAGGAATTTGTAATACCATCGCTTGCAGACAAACTTGTTCGCAGCCATGACGATGTTCCCGGCCGGGAATCTTATAATGTATGGTTCATCAGTGACGGTAACGGCTCGCTGATTTGCTCTCGTGAATTTGACGTGGAAACATCGACGCTGAAACAACCTACAATCATCAGAAGACGGAAGATAGCCAATTCGTATATATGGAAGGTGATTGGACGGATAGACGCTGAAAAGGCGGTATATAACAACGATGCTGAAAGATGGGATTTAGTGGGCGGGAAATTCGTTGAAATAGGTTCTACTAAAGGCAGTCAGCCTGTGACTTTTTACCTTAGTGATATTACGCCGAAAGAAATCCCCATCAGGCGCAAATCTGAGAATAAATCTTTACTGAGCTGGCGGCAGTTGGCTATACTTGCAGAGCAGGCCGAACAGGGAAAAGTCAAGGATTTACGCCAGCTTTACAGCCAGAAGCACTTCCGTGTTACCGAACCGATTATTAATCTGGTAATGCTTATGGTGTGTCTGCCGATTTTGGTGTGTCGTGACCCGAAGTCGATGAAGTCGGCCGTTATGATTAGCTTTGGTATGGGAGGCGCGTGTTTTATCGTAACCTTTATTTGCAGAATGCTCGCTCCGGAAGCCGGCATTAATAGTTTTTTTCAGATTGGTTTTTATGCATGGCTGCCGGTCTTTATCTTTTTGCCGGTGGCTTTTATCGAGTTGGATTCAATGAAAACGTAGCTTTGCTATTATTGTTCGATTCTCCTTTCATCGAAGTAATCAAGGTCACTCAGCGGTAAAATCATGGATGTAGCAATGTTCACTAAATGGGCCGCCAGGCGTTTGAAATGCCTCGCAACTAAAACTAAGCTGACAGCTTCATTAACTGAAAGCTCACTTTGTGCCAGCTGTTTTACGATTTTGTCGCACTCTTTTGCTATCTTCTTTTCATAATCCCACGATGCCCTGGCCTTGTCTTCATCTGATTCAATGAAAGCTTTTTCAGTCTGTTCGAATAAATTCAGGATGTCCTTGTCCATATCGTCAAAGTAATTAGTGAATAATTCTCGATTTACTGGAGCTGAGATAAGCTCTGTTACTTCGTATAGGTTTTTACAGTAATCTCCGAGTCTCTCGGCATCTTTTACAACGCTCATTAATACCAGACAGGCGGCAACATCGACCGTAGGCTGCAAAGAAAGATGCTCCATAATCCTTTTGCGTATCTCTTTTTGCAGCAGATTTACCTTTTTGTCTATATCATAAATTTTCTGTTTCAGGCCCGGCTCTTCTACATTATCCAAAAGGCGGCCGCAAACGGCCTTAAACATAAATTCAGTATCGTCTAACATACTTCTGAATTCTTCAAAGACCTGAACCAGAAAATCTTTACCCTTCCAGAAACTTAATAAGTTATTGAACATTTGTTTTTTCCCTTATTTAAATAACTTGGATAGAAGTATCAACAAAGCTGGAAAACAAAAGAACACTCCTAATACGTAAACAAAAGCATATCTTTTCTTTTCAGCGGCCAAATCTCCAAAGGCTTTTGCGAGATTTATAGGTACCATTCTAAAAAACTTTATCGGATAAATAAAAACAGTTCCCGTTAGATTGAATAGAAAGTGAGCAAATGCGATAATGATTGCTGAAATATTACCTGATGCGAATGATGCCAGGATAGCCGTAGTGGTTGTCCCGATATTAGCTCCGATTGTTATAGGAAAGGCTGCTTCGATTGTAAGAATACCCGCAGCTACAAGAGGTATTAATAGAGATGTCGTAATCGAGCTGCTTTGAACAAAAATTGTGAAAGCCAATCCTGCGAAAAGTCCCAGTAATTTGCTTCTGCTTATTATGTTATTCATAACAATCTCTGCCCTGTTTATTACCAGAGATTTCATTACTTTAACGATGAAGTAAAGTGAGAAGAAAAGTAAAAGAAACGATAAAATCAACATTAATATATAGCATGCTAATGACGAGCCACTGATCCAAAGCATAATTTCTTTAATCAAATTTACCGCCGGTTTTGTAATAACTTTAATCGGGCTGACGAATTTAATTCCCCCAACGCCTTCAAATGCTTTACTCATCATAGTGGCGGACTTTTCAAGAAAACCGGTAGCCAGCTCCAGAGGAAACAGGATGGCCACACATATTAAATTAAAGAAATCATGTACGGTTGCAGCGCTTATTGCACGCCTGAACTCTTCCCTTCGGTTGACATGTCCTAAAGAAACAAGCGTGTTTGTTACCGTAGTTCCAATATTTGCCCCCATGATTATAGGTATAGCGCAACTTACC
>JASFVS010000275.1:0-4449 GCA_050049715.1 Phycisphaerales bacterium | reverse complement strand
AATTTCTATCTGGAACAGGTTGCACATACGAAATATAAATCGGTTTTTGTCTCTCGCAGAGGGCAGCCAAGAATCGTATTGTTCGGAGCGCCGATACTTTGCAGCGAAAGTGTATTTGTTCGTTCCGCCGATGGTAATATTACGATTAATGCGCCTGCCGGTCAGGAGTATGTTTCGATAATGCGTAAGCATCCTGAAAGGCCGGAAGTTGTGGCCCAGTTGAAAAGCTCCTACGAGCTTGATGATATTATTAAGACGCTTTGTGAAACACCTGCAACATCAAGTGGGCAGGAACGCGAGGGACTGGGAGTTTCATACACAGACGTTATTTCTTTATTGAAACGAATGTGTGATAAAGGCGCTGTAAAAGCAGAGTTTTTGGCCGGCCCATTACCAAAAATCGGCTAATTATCAAGAAATAACAAATCTTCGGCCGATAACAGTATTGCATATTGGACTATAATTGGCGTGTGAATTTTACAACAATAGTTACCGGACGTTAACTTCAGGGTAAGAAATGAGACTTGAGAAAGTTGTTCTGAATGGATTTAAGAGTTTTGCGGAAAAAACGGAATTTTTATTCGATTCACCCGTAACTGCTATCGTCGGACCGAATGGGTGTGGTAAAAGTAATATTGTCGATGCGGTTAAGTGGGTTCTTGGTGAACAAAGTGTCAAAAGCCTTCGCAGCGGGCATATGGCTGATGTGATATTCAGCGGCAGCAGCGGCAGAAAACCGCTCGGTGCGGCGGAGGTTAGTTTGTTTTTATCAAATCCCGGAGGGGAAGGAAATCGCCGATTACCCATCGAGGCCGATGAAGTGCAAGTTTCAAGGAAGATTTATAAGAGCGGAGAAAGTGAGTATCGTATCAACAATAAAATCTGCCGATTGAAAGATATTCGGGAATTGTTTATGGATACCGGCATAGGCACAAGGGCCTATTCGATTCTCGAACAAGGGCAGATAGAGTATTTAGTAAGTGCATCCAAAACAGACCGGAGGTCCATATTTGAAGAAGCCGCCGGCATAAGCAAGTATAAGGCACACAAGAAGGAAGCACTTCGTAAGCTTGAACGGACAGAACAAAATCTGCTTAGGTTAGCGGATATTTTGGGAGAAGTCGGCAAGAGACTGCGGAGTGTAAAACTGCAGGCGGGCAAGGCGAGAAATTATCTGCAATATACTCAAAAGCTAAAAGATTTGCAGGTTAACTATTCATTAGTTGAATATGTTAAGAACCGTAACGGGTTAAAAGAAAAGGAATCTGCTCTTGGACAGGTGCAGGAACGGTTCGGGCGCTTGGCGGCTGAAGTTGCAAAGCAGGACAGCCTGATAAGCAAATTGGGCGAGGAGATAATAGATACTGAGCATAAGCTTAGCCAGACGGATAATTCCCTGGTCTCTATTCGCAGCAAAATCGAGCAGGGGCATCAGCGAATTGAATTTCTGCGGGCGAGAATTTCCGAGCTGCAACAAAGAGAAGGCTCGGCGAGAGAAAAAATAGAAAAGCTTCGGGAGCAAAAGAAACTCTTTGAGCAGAATTCTATGCAATATAACAATGAGCTGGCGGCTTGTGAAAGACAGCTTGAGGAGAAGAGCCAGGCTGTTGAACAGATGCAAAAGGATATTCGGGATGTAAATGCCGAATGTACTTCGCTCGAATCGCATTTGGAGGATGAGAAGTCGGGGATTATCGATATAGTCAGAAGGACCGCGCAGCTTCATAACGAAGTGCAGAGCATTTCGGTTTATCGAGACAATTTATCGACACAGAAAGAGCGTCTTGCCGGCCGAGCGGAAACAGCACGTTCGGAATTAGAGGTACTGCTGACTGAGAAAGCCCAAAATGAGGCACGTATGGGTGATATCGAAAAGGTGCTGGGTGAATTGAAAGAGAGCCTGGAATCCAAACGTAAGAAAAGTGAAGAAATTGATGATTCTTTAAATGCGGACAACAAGCGATTGACCCACAATAAGGAAGTGCGCAGCGCGCTGAATAGTGAGCTGGCGATATTAACAGATATGGAGAAGAGGTACGAGGGGCTTGAAGCAGGTGTGAAGAGTATTTTACAGGGACGGTTGGCCGGGGATAGTCGTTTTGATTACGTCGAAGGGATATTGGCGGAGAAAATTGAGACCGGTATCGAATACGCCAATGCCGTTGAGGCAGTCCTTGAAGGCTGGACGGATGCTCTTATTATAAACAGCACGGAGAGAATGTTAGCTGATACCCAAACAATACAGAAACTTGAGGGAAGGGTGAATTTCATTAGTCTTGATCGGTTAGAACCGTTCTTAGAGAAAAATGACTGGTCGAAATTTTCCTGCGTAAGAGGCAGGCTTGTCGAATTTGTTAAGTTTGACAGTAAATACGCACAACTGGCCTGGAAGCTCCTTGGTAAAACGCTGATTGTTGACTCGATTGAAGAGGCAATCGAACTGGCTCCCGGGATGGGTAGTGATTATAAATTTGTCACTTTGAAAGGTGAGTTCTTAAGTAACGACGGGATTATAAAGCTGGGGCCTTTGGGTAAAGCGACGGGATTAATATCACGCAAGAGCCGGCTGCGTCAATTACAGGAGACCATCGATAATATCAGCTCTGAAATCGAAGCTGTTGAAAACCAAATCGAGTCGAATGTTCAGACTAAAACGCATTTGGATGAGCTTTGTAAAGGGCTTCGGACGGCTACTTATGAAGCGAATACCGAGAAAATGCAGGTGACGTCGAAGCTTAGTGTGATAGAACAGAATATTAAACGACTGAGGCAGGAAGAGCCGTTGATAGCAAGCGAGATTGACCTTCTGGCCGAGCAGATAGCCCAGTCGGTGCAGAAGGAATATGACTCGAAGCAGAAATTGCAGGAGCTGGAAGTTGTGAACAGCCAGAGGACGGCGCATATTGAAGAGCTTGAGGCGAGATATGCCGAGCGAAAACAGCAACAGCAGACACTGGCAAACAAACATACCGATTTGAAGATTGCTCTGGGGCAGATTACGGAGCAGAGCAAGGCACTGAAGCAGATAATCACGTCTTTAGTAAGCCAGAGGCAGGAGAACCGGACGACAACCGAAGCGGCTGAAGAAGAAATACAAAATTGCAGTGTGCAGCTGAAAGAGGCTCAAAGGGATATTCTTAAATGTGAGACAGAGATTTCGGAACTATTTGTTCACAAAGAGGAGAGTCAGGAAAACAGCAGGATATTACATCAGGAGATTGAAAAACTGCTTGGACAGCGAAAAGAAACAGAACAACTTATCCGTCTGAGCCGCTCTGAGAAGGATGAAACCGAGCAAAAGATTAATGAGCTTAAAATTGAATTGAGCCAGTTGGAAGTGAGGCAGCAGGATTTGGTCGAGAGGGTGCAGGAGCAGTTGCAGATAGATTTGGCCGAGGCTTATCAAAATTATCAGGAAGAAGATGTTAACTGGGACGAGCTGAAAGAGCAAATAGCTGAGTTACGAGGTAAGATTGAGCGGCTTGGTAATGTGAATATTGATGCAATAGATGAACAGGAAACCCTCGAAAAACGTCATACTTTTTTAAGTGAACATGTTCAAGACCTCAACAGCAGCAAAGCCCAGCTTCAGCAATTAATAAACCGCCTTAATAAAAAGAGCCGAGAGAAGTTCCAGCAGACATTCGATGAGATACGAGGAAATTTCCAGGGTATTTTCAGAAAGCTGTTCGGAGGGGGTAAAGCCGATATAATGCTTGATAATGATGAAGATATCCTTGAGGCGGGGATAGAAATAATAGCTCGCCCTCCCGGCAAGGAGACTCGGAGCATATCGCTGCTTAGCGGCGGAGAGAAATCGATGACGGCACTTGCATTACTGTTTGCGGTTTTTAAGTCCAAGCCTTCGCCGTTCTGTTTCCTCGACGAGGTCGATGCGGCTCTTGATGAGGCGAACAATGAGCGTTTCAATATGCTGGTTCGGGAGTTTCAGAAAGATTCCCAATTCATCATAATCACTCACGCCAAACGCACGATGAGCATTGCGGATGTTCTGTTTGGAATTACCATGCAGGTTAGAGGGGTGAGTAAGAAGATAAGTGTCCGTTTCGGTGAGTATGAGGAGGAAGCGGCCGCGGCCGCGGTCGCGTGATGCATTACTTTGTTTGTGAAGATTAGTGTTTCTACCAGGCTATATTTTTGCTGTTAAACACAGGACCATCTTCGCAACACATTTTGTAAAGTGTTTCGTTGGATCCCTCAACTTTACATTCTACTGCGCAGCCCTGGCATAAACCGATCCCACATGCCATTCGGCGTTCCATGCTTATCTGGCAGTCAATTTTTTTGTCTTCGGCTATTTCAGCTAATCTTGCAAGCATCGGCTCAGGACCGCACCCATAGATGATCATGTCGTTATTAGCTTTATGATTTCGTTCTATCCATTCTGTGAGGCAGTCGGTGACAAATCCCTTATATCCTGCCGAACCG
>JASFVS010000274.1:0-4470 GCA_050049715.1 Phycisphaerales bacterium | reverse complement strand
AGGCTTTACGAAAAGCGTTCATAAAGCTCTCTCCATACTCCCAAGGCTCTGTAGGCGGCGCGCCATGACTACGTGTATGCGAGGTCAACATGCCGAATGGCGTCCAGCGGCGGTAAAGGTCTTCAGGACAACTTTTCACAAATCCACCTATGTCGTGAGCCCAGAACGAGAATCCCGATAAACCCATAGATAATCCTGCTCTCAATGTAGCAGTCATGGCCGAATCAGTATTAGCCGGGTCGCCTCCCCAATGCACGGGATAGCGTTGGCTTCCGGCCCAGGCACTGCGTGCCCAGATAATCGTATCCCCTGTGATTTCCTTCGTTATCTCCGCAACGGCCTTGTTATAACGCAGCGGATAAAGATTATGCTCATAAAAACCTGTCCGGCCGGATGCGTAGATACCATCCGCAGGCGCAGCCTCACCAAAATCCACTTTAATTACACTCACACCCTGACGCAGCAGACCCGCAATTTTGTCCTGATACCACTTTACGGCCTCCGGATTGGAAAAATCCAGCACAGCATCTTCAAAAGGCAGATTGCCTTTTCGGTCTTTGACAAAAAGACCTTCTTCAATAATTTCCGGGAACAAGGTGTTCTTCGGAACAAAATAAGGTAATTGCCACAGGCATGTCCTGAAACCCATTTTCTTAAAGTCGGCCATCATCTTGGCGGCATTGTCAAAACGTGATTTGGAGAATTGATAATCACATCGCCAGTCCGTCTCGAACCAGCCGGTATCAAAATGAATAACATCGCTTGGAATCCTGTTGTCTCTGAGTTTCTTTGCTACTTCGCGCCCTTCTTTCTCCGAGAAATATGTAATCCGGCTCATCCAGAAACCAAAAGACCATAAAGGAGGCATCGCAGCCTTACCGGTCAGGTCTGTATATTCATCCAGAATATCCTTTGGCTCACCGAGAAATACGAACAAATCCAACTCGTCATCCCCTATCATCATCGAATTAACGCCGCTATAATACTTGCCGAAATCGCAGGTGATTGGCGATGAGGTGTGCATGAACACGCCATAGCCCCGGCTGCTCATATAAAATGGGATAGGCTTATACATTGTCTCGTTTTGAGTGCCGTTGCTGTCGTCGGCGTAAAGCACTACCTTTTGCCCTCGTTTGTTGAATTCTGTAAAAGATTCACCGCACCCAAAAATCATCTCATTGGGCGACAACCTGAACACTGCAGCCATACTTGTGGAATAATCCGCCGCCCTGCGTACAAAAGAAAACGGCAAAAGCGGCGTAAAGGTCTCACTGTCATCTTCCATATGGATCGTGCGGGTCAGCATGCGTCCCTTAGCATCTCGAAATTCTATATGCCAGGGATTTTCTGTGATAATAACCGAGCCGTACGGACTTTTATAGCAATGCCCCCCTTCAATCTTATCATACTTCCATGATGATTTATCCCGCGGAGCTTTGCCGGCAACTAACATTAGAGAAGGCTGGCTGCGCTTTACCTGATAGCGTGATACAGTTCTTATCCTGACCGTACGTGCCGACACAAAATCCACCGCAAATGGAAATGACGGCGATTCCGCATACTCGACTGAGGGAAACTCATTAGCCGGGACAGGGCTTAACACACCTAACATATTGTTAAAAGCCTGACGTGTTGAGTACTCGTGCCTCAGGTATGTAATCTCACCCCTGCCCGTTGCAGGGTCAAACTTTGACAGGCGGTCCGCGCAATAATAGGTGTTCGAGAAATTACGAAAATCCCCGCTGATATCCACAACTTCATTTAACAAAAATTGATTTTTATCAGGCGAATGCACGGGAATCTGTGCCTTCGCACCCGTAAATGACCAGAGCAATGAGCAAATACATACAAGCAACACGACTGTATTGGGCTTCTTATTCATAACAGGTCTCCTATTCTTTATAAAACCGCAGATTATTATTCAGCGTTTCTGCGTATGATGGCTTCCCCTTCCTCGACCTCAATCGTCAAGCCGGAAAGGTCCAAGCCTTTTACATTCTCTAAAACAAAACCTTTTCGAGCCTTTATCCTGCAATTTTCAAACGTAACATTCCGGATAGGACTGTCTTTCAGGCCGTGCATATCACCGACATTTCCAACCGTGCCGGAAACGTTTATAATTTTCACATTGCGCACCACCGGCAAAGGATCGGAAGGCGGTTTAATAGGAGGCACCATCCTCCATGCCATATTGAATTCGAATGCCTTGCGCGTGTTCTGGAGCTCTATATCCCGATATATAATATTCTCGACCACACCACCCCGGCTCGGCTGAGACTTAAAACGAATAGGGGCCCAGTTATCCGCCTGTACAGTGCAGTTACGAATCTCCACATTGCGGATTCCGCCTGACATTTCACTGCCCATTGAAACTCCGCCATGTCCATAACGGAACACACAATTCTCAACCACAATATCCTCCGCCGGCCGGTTGACCCGACGTCCATCCTCGTCCTTGCCCGATTTAATTGCAATGCAATCGTCATTTACATCGATGTCACATTCTCTGATGCGCACCCTCCTGCTCGAATCCACGTCCATACCATCCGACATAATTATATTGTGCTCAGCCCGAATGGTTATCTTTTCTACAAGCACATCCTCCGAATAAAGAATAAACAAACACCAGCACGCCTGATTCTTAAAAGACAATCCTGATACTGTTACATCCTTACAGTTCTGAATCGCGATTAAACGCGGCCGGCCGATGCGAAGGTCTCTGCTGAATATGGGATAATGCTTCATCCATTTATCGCCTGAACCGTCTATCATGCCCTCGCCGGTCAAATCCACATCCGTCATATCGAAGAAATTCACCAACGCCGCCGTCCAAACCCGCTCCACACCTTCCCAGCGCGTATCCACCTGTGGATAATCGTTCGGATCGACCGTGCCTTTGAGCACGCCGCCTTTTTCCAGATGCAAATCCACACCCTGCTTAAAAAAGATTGAGCCGGTCAGGAACGTACCTTCAGGCACTACTAAAACACCGCCGCCTTCGGATGCGCACTTATCAATAGCCGCCTGAATCGCTTTAGTATTAACTGTTTGGCCATCGCCAACCGCACTATAGTCGGTAATTAAGTGACGTTTTTCCGATTGTGCATGGCAATCCGCCGTCACTACAACACCTACAATCAATAATCCCACTAAAATAATAAAAAATTTACTTCGTGTCATAACCTGCTCCTATATAACATTCCAATTAATTATTTCACCTTTCCATATCAAGCATAAATGTTTGCTCCGCAAAAGCGCTTACATCCAGCAATTCCGCCGTCAAACCCTCCGTTACCTCCGGACGCTCCTGCACAAATACTTCTTGTCCCTTCTTCCACGGTGAAATCACTAAAATAAACTCCGTATCCGGCTCGGCCAGTTCCTTCCGCCAGCGTTTTAATCCAATCTCCCAATTAGGCTTACACCAGAAGTTATCCGCCACAAGCGAACCATTAAGGTACAACCTGGCCGTATCGCCTATATATTTAAAACGCACAAGAACGTCACTGACAGAATCCCAGCTGATCTCACCAACCTGAATAGAACACGCCCTTACCGGGCCTGCCGGTTTAAAAGGATAATCCTTATCCGGTGGGGGAATTTTGTCCACCGGCTTTGATGTCACCGTTATCTTAGGCAATACATTGCCCGGCAGAGTATATACAGATATACCCTGCTCAATCTCCAGCTTGACTTGCTTATCTTTACAGGTAAATATCTGCTCCGTAGCCGGATATACACGCAGCCGGATGGGATCCGATCGGAGGGTCCTAAGTTTAAGGTAATCCCCACTCTGCCAAAGCTCTACAGGACAGACAGCAAGATGGCGTCTGCCAGCTATTTGGATTTTCCAGGCATTGAGACTTTCCTTTTCGGATATAAAAAGAATCTCAACTTTATATCCGGCCTCGGTTGTAAATTGCAGAATTCTGTTATCCCGCGGTATAACAAACCAACCTTCACCTTCACGATGCACCTGACAACTTTGGGCAGCCGGTTTCTTAATACCCTCTATACAAAGCTGCGGTTTAATACCCGACAAACTTACCATAACCAAACGAGTGACATCTCCATCCTGCCAGCGCATCAAAGGTTGCGCAGAAGCATATGCAAGTGTCGCATCTGCTATAGACATATTGATTGGAAAAATCCCCAGACTCTTCAAAGGTATCGTTACAGGTTCGTCAGGAAAAACTATTTCTTCACCGGATAGTGTCACTGCAAACTGAACATTTCTTCTATCAGGCATATCCAGATAACGCTGATAATTACTGAAGAATAAAAAACCTTGCTTTTCCACAGAGCGCAGCGCATAGCGCAGCTTGGAAGGGTCGGCCGCTTTAGGCAGATTTTCAGGCAATGAAGGTACCATTTGCGCCAAATCAGAGCCAAAATCGTGTATAAAATAATGCAGCCTCTTAAGATGATAAAATGACTTGTTGGTCTTTCCGAATTCCTGAAGAGGGGTCT
>JASFVS010000273.1:0-4489 GCA_050049715.1 Phycisphaerales bacterium | reverse complement strand
CGAGCCATCAGGATAAATATTTTCAACGCTTTTCATCGATGCATCACTGCGTATGTCATTAAGAAAATTATTTTCGGTGAAAAACACGACATATTGACGGTCAGCATTTAACAAGACCTCGCCGGTATCCAGGACAAATTCTTCCCAGTGTATGCCGTAATCGCCCGCCGTAGTAATCGGCTCACTTTGGTACAGTATCGGTCCTTCTGCATGCATACCATCCCATGCTGTTACATAAACTTCGAACGTAGTTGGCTCATCCGCCGTGCCCGGTGCATAGTCCGACACCGCAAATGTAATACTGTTGAGCCAGGCATCTTCATCAATCATAAAAGTCTGTCCGTAAGTTACACTGCCGGGATTTCGGCCGGAAAGCTCTCCAAAAGAATGAACAGAAGTACCTGTCCAATCCGAGAGGGTATCGACAGTAATTGACCAGCTTTTAGACGGCAAGCAAAGAACAAAAAATAATACCACAATAAAAATTTTATGCCTGATTAGCATAATCCACTCCTCCACCTATAAAAAACAACACAGACTTTAAGCCCGCTACACTAAATTAAAGGCCCCCTACTCCCTTTTAGATGCAATCCTTTTGATTTGCCAGCTTTACAGAGAACCGCAAAGCCATAGCTCATTTTAGAATTCTTTTAATGGAAAGTCAAGGAAAAACCGGCCGTGCCTCGCTAAAAACTCAGCAACCGCGAAGCCGGTTATGAGAATGTTTCCCGCTCGACGCTGGACAGAAAGAACCGGCCGTCGTTGTTCATGAAGTTAATAATAGAATCAAACTGCTTGTCTATAAATTGCCTGTCATTACTGACAATGGCGATGCCGATGACAGCACTTGTTTTGTTGTCCTGATGGTCAACTTCGGAAATCGAAATATTAAACCTGCTTTTGAGCCGGCCGATTACACTTTTAACGATACTTCTTTTGCCCTTCAGCGAAGTAACGCCATGCAAAGATAAATGAGCTGTTAAAACGCCGACTATCATTGCTTAAGCAGATTTTTTGGACTTAGAAGACTTTTTAGATTTAGCTGGCTTTGTGACCTGCTTTTGGATTTTTTCCAACAGCTTTTTGGTGGCCACTATGCCGTCTTTCTCGCTGAGCTTCGAGCCTTCGTACTCGATGCCGACGTAGCCGTGATAGCCGGCATCAAGAACAATTTTCATCATGCGGTAATAATCGGTATTCGTTTCATCGCCGTTTTCATCGAAATCGTGGGTCTTCGCGCTGACGGCCTTAGCGAAAGGCATCAGCGCCTTAACGGCTTCGTAACGGTCTATCTCCGGCGGAAAATTACCGAAGTCGGGCAGCGTACCGCAATTCGGCAGGCCCACTTTTTTGATTACAGAGGACAGCCATTTGCCATTGGACGATAATCCGCCGTGGTTTTCGACAATCACGTTGAGCTTATAGTACATGGCGTATTCGCTCAGCCGTCGCAGGCCGTCCGCGGCCAGATTAAGCTGTTCATCGTAAGTACCCATAGAACGTGCGTTGACACGTATCGAGTGACAGCCTAAGTATATTGCGGCTTCGAGCCATTTATAATGGTTCTCAACGGCCTTGGTACGCCGGTCCGCGTTGGGGTCGCCGAGGTCGCCTTCGTTGTCGCACATAATCAGCAGGGATTTTACGCCGTTATCCTCGGCGCGTTTTTTCATCTCGTACAGATAATCGGTGTCCCTGGCTTTGTCCATAAAGAACTGATTGACATACTCGACGGCTTCGATGCCCAGGCCGCGGGCCTGCTTTGCGAAGTCGAGGTTGTCCATTTTAGGCTCTTCCAGGCCGAAAAGCCTTTTATGAAAAGACCACTGGGCCAGAGAAATCTTAAACGGCACTTTTTTACCTCCAAACATAGGTTCGAGACTTGCGCAGCCCTGTAAATAAAGGCCGCCGACTGCTCCGGTGCTCATAGCAAGAAATGTTCTTCGTTTCATAATGCCCTCTCTATTAAAAAAGTTTCATCCTTAAATCAAAACGGAAGAATAACATACTTAAATATCGCCGTCAATTATGAAAACGCGGTTAATTCGGGCCTGAATACTCACAGGCGCCGGATTAAATAAATTGAAAAAAATTCATTTTGAAATTTTGCATCTCCACATTCATATCTTATATTTATTATAGAATAAAACCTCAATACTGGGGAATGCGGAAAGAACACACGACTCTTTTAATCAATAACTGGAGGAATTATAGGAAGATGAAAAAGACAGAACCCCTTAGTCCATACGCAGACGCAAGTTATGCCAATCTGAAGGCAAAGCTGCCGGATTGCGCCAATTATGACCATCATTACGGCGGCTGCCTGTTCAGAGATGAATGTTTAGTGCAACAGGGCGAACGCTGTGCATATTTCGAGAAGGTAATCCTCGAGACGGTGGCTGTTTCCTGAAAAAGTCTTAAAATGACCGGCCGGGTCAATTAATTCGCTTAAATTGCCTCTCGCGCGCGCTTTCAATCGAAAAACGGGGGACGTTCTGCAAAATTCCACGGATTGACTCAACTGAATCCCTTGACAGGTTGAATCTCACAGTAGATGCTTTTAAGAAAACACAGGTCGAGCACTTCAGCCGCAAAGATAAAATTAAGAAAGATGGTGTGCTGAGCACACCCTACTTTTACTAATCCGCCACCCAAAGTGTTTCTACCCAAGGCATAGCTAAAGGATGTTCTAAATCAACCTCTATAAAATAGCGTTTTCCCGGAATGGGATCGAACCTCTTTTCTGGATTAGGTTTTACTTGCTGAAAACCTTCAGGTACTTGACCAGCAACAATCTCAAAACCTTCAGCATCAATCGGCTCATCGGCTTTGATCTCCCAATACACTTCAGGAATACCTGAATTCCTCACAGTCACTCGTACTCCACAAACGCGTTCTCTTGGTTGAAATAAACCAAATGGTTGTATCACATACATACGGAAGGCATTGGGGCTACCTTGAATTTTTCTAAAATGTGATGGATATTTATCAGGGTAACCACAGCCGTTAATTGGCAAGGTTAAAAATAGAGAAATTAGCAAAAGTGAATTTCTATACAGTTTAATCCTCAGCAATTGTTCACCTTTAGATAAAAAGAAGCACAGTTTGAAACACATATCGATTGCTATTTTTTTATCGAGCGATACCATAATATTTTCCTCTTAAATTGGCATCAACTGGATTCGAAGGATTAAACTGGCATTTACAAAGCTAAAACAAAACTTCCATCTTCATCGAGTCGCTTTTGCGATTATTATTACTGATTATCACTGGGTATGAAAAGCCTTGACAACTTTCCTAGTCTGGCTATTTATCTCTATTACAGGGACACCACCTGCGGTATATTCCGGCATTCTGAAAGTAACCTCCACAGAGCCATCTTTTGTTGTGATAATAGGCTCAAGATTATTTACGGATTCGACCGATTCGGGCCAGTGATCATTTATATAGGCCATAGCTATATACATAATCTCCTTTTTTGTTAATTGCCATTGTCTCATTGGACTCCAGGTAGGCAAAACTCCTTTTTTCAATTGGAAGTCAGCAGTATTAGACTGCACACAAAACAGATTTTCCTCGCCGTTTTCATCCGGCAACATCCAATAACCTTCATAGGTGATCGTGTATGTGCCTGGAAGGGAAAGATCATAAAAGTTTTCGAGCCTAATCTTCGAAACGAACGGCATAGCCGGCTGGAGCATTAGATAGTCCTCTGCTGATGGTTCAAGCATTGTTGTTATACGCCATGTATACGGAACCTCCGCTTTGTTACGCATAACTCTAAAAGCCTGCCACTGCATCCCGCCACCGGACAGAACGAACCATTTTTCCACCTGAATGGGTTCGCTACGATCGTTCTGAAAAATTGCATTGACTATAATACCGTTGCTATCGGCTGACGCAATTTCTAATCGTGCGGTTATGCCATAAGGCCGAGGAACAGTATCACCATTCTCCTCAGCCTCTTTCCTGCATCCGAAAATGACCGTCGAAGAATAAATTAACAGAGCAAACAATATATATCGTTTCATTTTTCTGTGACTTCGCATAGTAAAACCACCACCCTGTTATATCCTAAAATTCGGTCCGCGTATGCTTATATTATTAATTATATCAGGAAATGCTTCCAATGTCCAGAAGGCGTGGTTCTTCAAACCGGAGGGCCCTTTCCTCTCAAGGAAAGCACTATCGCGATATTTTTAATTTTATTTCTTGCATTATCGGAATAAATATGGTAGGATTTCTTTGTCTGAACGTGTAGCCTGACTGTGCCGAATCGGTATGAGAGTTCAAGTTCGGCCGGATGTTGACGTTGCGTTCATTCAATGCAGGGATTATCAACAGTCTATATTATACGAGATTAGCCGTTAACAAGAAGAAGGTACGTGTTTTTTTGGGAGCTGTTGTAATGTCAACTAAAAAAGGTTTTACACTCATAGAACTGTTGGTAGTTATTGCTGTTATCGCACTTTTAATGGCCATCCTGATG
>JASFVS010000272.1:0-4498 GCA_050049715.1 Phycisphaerales bacterium | reverse complement strand
ATCTATTAGATGTTGGCTCGGGTTACGGCAGAAGCAGTCGAATATCATCAAAGTACACGACGCCTGAACCACCGGCTTGTGGATTATTCCTGTCTCCGAATCCGATGCCTATCTTCTCAACATTGGTAAGGTCAACGCCCTGGTCAGCAAATTTCTGCAGGTCGATACTCCACTGAGTCCACTCACCTATCAACGATGCATCCGG
This sequence comes from Phycisphaerales bacterium, assembly GCA_050049715.1. Taxonomy (GTDB): domain Bacteria; phylum Planctomycetota; class Phycisphaerae; order Sedimentisphaerales; family Anaerobacaceae; genus NIOZ-UU13. Next base: position 4,293 of record JASFVS010000272.1, on the reverse strand, counting down.
ATTATCATGGTAAACAACAGCACTGTCATTGAGGGCCACATACATCGGTGCAGAAATGTTGCTGGTTATTCCGATATCCTGATTCGACCACTGCTGGCCGACATTACCGGTTGTACTAACGTTGGAAAATACAGCTTCGCATGTCGCGCCGGCGTTATGGCTGGTGACCGCCAGGCCTATCTTAACAGTAGAGTTCATTGTCACCAAATTACTGTCAAGCTGTGTCCAGGTGCTTCCATCACTTGAATAGGATGCCATATAGTTGCCACCGATGTCACGCTCTACTTTGACCCATATCGGCGCTGTTATGCCGGGTTCCGTCGTCTCGACGGTGACATCGCCGCTCATTATACGCCGCTGGTATGAAACACCCTGGCCGGGCGTGACCGCCATCATAGCATGGCTTGAACCCGGTTCCAGTGTGTTACGTATCATAACACCGGCTTTGGCCCACGGGTCCGTATTCGTTACGCTATCGACCCTTGCCGTAATCGAACCGACGCCGGTCAGTTCCCTGAAGGCGTAGTGGAATCCATCTTCCCTGCCCCAGATATCCGAACCGGAAGCGGTAATAGTGTAAGTTCCCGCTGGATTTTCTGTAAAGCTGCCAACCTCCGCAGGATAGCCTCTGAACCATAGTGTCAATTTATCAATACTGTTCTCGGTCCAGTCACGAGAACTCTCCAGCGTTAAAGCTGCCTCGGAGTTACCGGCGGTGCTGTTATTATAGAAGTAAGGCATCGACTGAGAGCCGCCGTGGACAATCGAAGTCTCCACGAAATGCTCACCAGAAGCAAAATCAGGCTCAGGATAACCTATTGTAGAACCGTTCGTCGAGTCCCCATATCCATCTATCCACGCATCAAATATCCTGTCAGGTTCGTAGTCGTTATAATCCTCGAAGTCATCCAGCACGATATAATTACCTATTGTAAAGCGCCAAATATTACCTTTCCACCGCACATCAGGCTCAGCATTATTAACCTCATCGACCCGCCAGTAATATTCTGTATTAAATGCCAAAGTCCCGGGCTTAAAGCTGGCGACATCGACATTGGCAAAAATGACATCAGGATAGTCGGCTAAGTTGTCTGTGTTAACATCATTGATATCACTTAAGTTTGTACCGAGATATAAGTTATGGGTGGCGGCGGTCCTGCCTGCTTTCCAGCTCAGAGTCGGGTCTGTTTTCACGTCCGTTGTTCGGTTTGCGGGATTCGGCTCGGAAGCAAGCTTGCTGTTCATAAATCTCGCGTTGTCGAAGTAATAAGTTCCAACAATGCTCGAATCATGATTCTGGGAGATGTGGAGTTGTGTCCACCCATTATCCTCGATGTCGGCGACATTGATACCGGAATAATCCCAAACTAACGTTCTTGTATCGATGTCTATCGAATCCGATGGAGCCCAGCTTCCGGGGTCATCAGGATTTCCTGTATCGGAAATAGGGGTTTCAATTTCCGACCATCCGGTAGCGGCGGAATTTATAGCGACTTTATGCATTTGAGCCCAGGACTGACCGGCCCACTCGGAATTGACCCAGGTAACGTCCATTGTAAACAGGTCGTTTTCCTTAAGGGCTGCAATCTGTGCCGGGTTAAGATCAAGACGAATAACCCAGTAGCTTTCCGTGACGTCAACCTTGAGACTGTTTTCATTCAACGTGGCCCCTGTCGGGCTGTAACTCAATATAGCATCGCTGCCCGAAAAAAGGACCCAGTTATCCATATTGTTTTCCCAGTCCCCTATTACATATCCTTCATTTGCATACGCGGTTGTAAAGCTCCAGACTTCACCCTTCCAGATATTGGGGCCGCTGACCTCGTCAATCCGCCAGAAATAATTCTCACCTGACATAAGACTGCCGGGATTATAAGTGTTGGCAGTTTCATCCTGCCCGACCAACACGCCCAGCGGATTGTCTCTGGTGGCATTGTTAACATCGTCAAGGTCGGTACCGAAATATATATCATGTGTATCGGCATATACTCCCGACGTCCAGCTAAGAGTGGTCACCCTTGAGACGTCCCTTGCGCCATCAACTGGTTCGGGGTCGTAAGCGGGCCCGCCGCCGTAGATCTGCACGTTATCGATATAGTAAACACCGCCGGGCTCAAATCCTCCCCAGTTTGTAACAACAATAAGCTCAAGATACTCGAGGTTGTAAAAATCTATCTCATTGAGAGCTAAAGAATAGTCGTATTCGAAAGTCATTGTTTCATCCCCCAGAGCGGCCCACCAATCCGCGTCGCCTTCCATATCGCCACGGAACTCCCAGGTACTTTCGGCACTCTCGGGGTCGTTACTGCCGGCCCGAACAGCCATATAGATATCACACCATGAGCCTCCTTGGTCCGTCCAGTCTGAAAGCAACCTTGTAACATCTATCGAGGCCTTGAGATTGTTCCTGAACTCGTTAATCATACCCTGGCCATATAAGTCAAACACGGCAACATCCTGAAGACCGGTAAGAGACTCAATCCTCAGACCGTTCTGGCCTGTTGTAGCACCTGTCGTACTAAAGCTTGTTGTGACATTGGGTTCGACTACACTCCATCCGGTTAGGTCGTTTTCAAAGTCTCCTATTTGTACGCCTGAAGTTACGGTCGCCACACTCAGCGCAAAAACAATAAAAACTACACAAGATGATTTTGCACACATAATAATCCTCCTTATCAATGGTTTTTGAGAATCAATGCAAATCGGTAAAATTTTTAAGCTGCACGTTGAAATACTCTTTATTAAATAAAATGACGGATGGTACTCGTATATTTCTTAAAATCTTCACTGGACAAGTGAATATGAACCGACTCCTCCTTTCTCCTTATAAAAATTGTTCGTTTAAATACAAGGCCCCTATTTTGCAACACCACAGTTTTTAACAAAAACTTTGTGTTCCATACATTAAATCTGCTCTAAAAATGTAATTTTCACCTCCTGGAAAGCCAGATTACACTTATATTTATACCACATTAACCGATCCTGCGTCAAGGATTATATGCCTCTTTTGTACCGTGATATCGCAAAATTGCGTAATTTACTCATTGCGGCACATCCGCCTCAAACGGAATCATCTACCAATCAATAAGGGGCTTATACCGAATCAATCGGTATAAGCCCGGAATTAATACAAATCTAACGTAACCATACGGCTCTAATTAGCGACTTTACGGTGCCGGTCGCGGAGGATACAGCCGAATATCATCGAAATACACTACTCCTGAGCCACCGGGTTGCGGATTGTCTCTGTCACCAAAACCGATTCCAATTGAAGTCACATTAGTAAGGTCAATTCCCTGGTCGGCAAACTCCTGCAAGTCGATATTCCATTCTGTCCACTCATCTATCTGCGATGCATCGGGGTTATCATTATAAACCACAGCACTATCATTGAGAACAACATACACCTGCGCAGCTTCGTTACTGGGCATATCTGCCCCAACGGCTTGCTGCGTCCATACCTGTGAGCTCACCGTGCCTGTGGTCTGGACATCGGAGAATACAGCCGTGCATATTTCATTAGCGTTATGACTGGTTACAGCCAAACCAATATAAACATCCTGCGACATTGCTGTATTCTGCGGATTCCATGACATCGCCACCCAGTTGACACCGTCACTGGAGTAGTAACCGTTAAAGTTGTCAGCGTCATCTCGCTCTATCTTCACCCAGTAAGGAGCCGTGATAGCCGTCTGCTCGGCGGTCGCTATCGAGTCGTCGGCGGTAGCGTCGCCGGCGATAATAAACCGGCCCTGAAATCTGCATCCGTTACCGGGTGTGATATACGCCGCGGCGAATTTCGAACCCGGCTCAAGATTCTGACGAATCATTACGCCAGCCTTGGCCCATGGGTCCGTATACTCTACGCTTTCAACTTTGGCCGATATCGCACCGGGCCCGGAAAGCTGCTTGTATATAAAGCGGAACTCGTCGGCCGTGTCCCAGATATCAGCCCCGGAAGCGTTTATTGTGTAAGTGCCTTCCGAAGCCTCCACAAAGGCCTCAGGATTGCCTTTATACCAAAGGCTTAAGCTGCTGATACCCTTCTCCGCCCAGTTATGACGAGAGCTTAACATCATAATCGCTTCGGAGTTTCCGACACTGTTGTCATAAAAGTACGGCATCGACTGAGAGCCGCTGTGAACAATATTTATCTCAACAAAATGTTCTCCTGCACTAAAATCAGGCTCAGAATAACCTACAGTGGAGCCGTTTGTCGCAATGCCGTAACCATCTATCCACGCATCAAATATCCTGTCCGGCTCATAATCATTGTAATCCTCGAAATCATTC
>JASFVS010000271.1:0-4514 GCA_050049715.1 Phycisphaerales bacterium | reverse complement strand
GCTCTCAATACTGCTCTATAAGCTGCTATAGCTTGTTGAATATTGCCGCGTTTGGAAGGCCTTCTTTTAAGTTGTGCATCAGCATATTTTATCAGCGCGGGAACATCATTCTGCTCAACAGAAATATAACGACCTAGATTGAGCGCTGCTTCTTCCCACTTTTGCTCATCATACGCCTTATTACCAAGAGTAAGCCCTCGCTCTGCTCTGTTAGCTCTCTGCCATTTGCGCAAAACAAAGGCAGTTGCCCCCAAAACAACAATACCGATAATAAGAACAATTGCCAGTTTCCAGTTAAAGTATCTTCTTGGCATTTCCTTGCCCTTTCCTAATATTTAGAATTGGTTAATGAAGTTATCAATCAGCTTTTTGGTTGTTTGCCAGCAAATCCATAAATCCATCCCTAAGGATAGTTTTCTGACATATTCGACATCATAATGTATCCATTCCTGGAAATCTTTCATGGGTTGCCGTGTTCTACAAATCTGCCAGAGGCCTGTAACTCCCGGCCGAACTGATAAACGTGCGTCACGCCAAAATGGACACATCGTATTCTCCGATTCAGGAGAAGGCCTCGGGCCAATAACACTCATCTGGCCCAGCAGGACATTGATGAATTGAGGTATTTCATCCAAGTACGTGTCCCGTAAAAATCTACCAACTGCGCTAATTCGCGGATCATCGGCAATCTTGAATTGTGGTCCATCTACTTGGCTAACGGATCGCAGTTTATCTTGTATACTATCAGCACCGAACCGCATTGTACGGAATTTTAGACAGTTGAATGTTTTTCCATATAATCCCTGGCGTTTATCCTTAAAGAATACCGGCCCCGGCGAAGTTAGTTTTACTGACAGAGCAATAAAGGGCATTATGGGAGCAAACAGAATTAATACTATTATTGCAGCAAAACAATCAACAATTCGTTTAAAGCAACCGGCGTACGAGAACCTCGGCCAACTTCGGAATGTGCCATTGGTATATTGTTTGCGACCTAGGCTAAAAGATTTACAGGAAACTTGTGTTAAACCATTTTTAATTGAATGAATAGGTTGTTTCCAATCGTATTGTAGCTCTTTTATAATGCAGTTTCGCACAAGTTGATTCCGCGGCACCGACACTCCCGGACCAATAATTGACAAATTTATTACCGCTCCTTCTTCAATTTTGACATTATCACCAATTATGGCAGGGCCAACTACGATTGTCTTCGGCCCAATATCAACTTTTTTTCCTAACAGTACTTTTCCCACAAATCTTGAATCCTGCGATATGGTATTCGAATTTCGGACTTTGAGTCTTGATTCAGGAAGCCCCGAAATTGCTGCTTTACAAAAGTCCAGCATACCACCTTGCGTTTCTAAATCCAGTACGACACCACCTAAATTAATTGCTCGCAACGCCAATTCATTTGAGCAACACTTCTCAACAATGGTAGAAAATGATTGAGGTAAAGTACCGTTAGCCAAGATCTGATCAAGAATATGAGTTCTAATAAAAAGATGATGGGGCCAATTGGTAAAAACAGGGGCAAGTTCAACCGGGTCAGAATACAATCGACTAAAACCCGCTAACCTGCCTTGAGCTGTAAATCGGATTTTTTCTCTTCCGCTCGACAGCTCAGGCTTGACATTAACAGCTACTATTCCTACCTGAACCTCAGTTAGTACTTTTTTGAGCAATTGTCTATCAATTTGAGTAGCGAAACGCCCATTGGAAATAACAAACCATTCATTTCGTTCGGATTTCTGCAGAAATTCCGGACAGATTGGCAAATCTGCTTTATAAGCTATTGTTTTTAATCCAACAATATGAGATTCAATGCTCCATTCTTCTGGTACGGCATAAAAGATTTTACCGTATTCATCTCGTTGGAAACACCTATTTAAGCCATGGAAAAAGACGTTACTAATGATTTCACTATCTAGTGCAAAGCGAATAAGACTATCACTATTACGGCTTGTTTGAGTAATCGGAGGACTTATTTTACGAAAAACGATTAAATTCATTTGTGTACAAAAGATTAATACTCAAAAAATAATGTTATGTTGATTAACTCTCTTTATGTATTTCCGGACTCATCGAAATCTTTTTCTATGCGTTCTACAGGCAGCAGCAATTTTCTTTTCGAACGCATCCTAACTTTACCTAAATGGGTGCTCTGTCCGTAACGACCATACCTGTAACGGTAATAGCCTTGCTCTGGCTGGACATTACTTAGCACTATGCCCAGTACATTGGCATTTATTTGCATTAGCCGTTTCTTCGCTTCTTTAAGTTCGGGAGAAGTGGTTTGGCCAGCGAAGCTGACTAAAACAACTCCATCCCCACATTTGACCCATATAAGAGCATCTGGAAAAACCAATATAGGAGGAGTATCAATAATCACGTGATCATAATTTTGACTGATGATATCTATGCGCTCATGTATTTCCGGCGAAATTAATAGTTCATAGCAATCTATTCTGTTGTGGGAATCGGCTACCAGTACATCCAGGCCTGTCGATGGTACGGTGTAAACAACCTGGCTGAGTTCTTTTCCTAAAAGCACTTCCCGCAATCCCCTTAATCCTTTAGGGAGATTCAACAAATTTGCAACATCAGGTTTTCTCATATCACCGTCTATGAGCAGAACTTTTCTCCCCGCTCTGGACAGACTTGTCGCCAGATTAGTGGAAAAAGTGGTTTTGCCCTCCCGCATCGAAGGACTTGTGACAACAAGTTTTCGCGGTATGCCATCACCGTTTACAAATCCCAAATTGGCACGAATTGTCTGGTAGTCTCCAGCTATATGTTCCGGAAGAAGGGCTGGCTTGATATTATACGAACTTGTCGTAGTGCCGATTATTCGCATACCGATGCGTTTAACTACATCATCAGGAGTATGCAAACGAAGGTCTGCTTTGTCCCTCAGAAAAGCTAACATCATCCCGCAAGCTATCGCCCCGAAAATAAGAGCCGCGGTATATTTGATACGCTTGTCCTGGATAGGACCGATGTCGGCATAGTAAGCAACAGAAACCCTTGCAGGACGCTTTCGCTCCATTTCCAACACCTGTATACGCCGGAGTACGGTATCATACATTCCTTTGTCCAGCTCAAACTGAAACTGCAAATCCTGAATATCCAGTTGTGTACGGCCAACTTCAATGGTTTGGTTATCTTCCTTGTCCAGCACCTCCTTAAGACGTTCTTCATGTGCTTTAGTAAGAGCTAGCCCTGCCTTTGCTGCATCCAGCTTGTCTTTGCTGTCGGTACTGGTCTCTTTTGAAACTATGTTGTCAAACTCTTCGGCTACTTCTTTACTTTTTTCATCAAGGCGTGCCTGTAATGAATCTATAAGCTCCTGCTTTTGTTTAAGAACTGGGTTTCCAGGTGCCAATGTCTGTTTTGAAATAATCAGGTCGCGGTCCAGCTCTATAATATTTCGGGTCAGCTCTTGGACCATCGGGTCGGAATTTATATACTCGTTTCGCATTCTCAGCATTTCATCCGGCGCAATACTCTTCTCTGGAAATTCTTCGAGTAATTTCACCTGGGTTTCGAGGCTGATTCTGCGTGCCTCTACCTTGGAAAGTTCAGATAACAACATGGAAACACGCTGCAGCATAATATCCTGGCGGTCGATTAGAGTTGTAGTTCCATACTCTTCCGCTGCCTGACGAATTTTTTCTCGGTGGCTCTTCAATTTTTCGGCCAGTACAATTCGCTCGTCTTCCAAAACCCGGAGTTTGCGGTTCTGTTCCTGGGTAGAACTAGTAACTTCGACAGCCATATAAGCTCTAATAAAAGCGTCCACAATCTGCTTTGCTTCTCCCGGATCAAGACTTTCCATAGTTACTTGTATTAGCTCACTACGACGACCAGGAGCAACAGTAATAACCCCATCAGATATTGCACGTTTTAAAATTGTTGCAGGCTCAGGATTTGTTCTTTCGTCCTTTAGTTTCTGCCTTAATTTTGAGGTAAGAGACGTGGGTGGATCTTTGAAAAATGAAAGGTTTCTATCTATCAAATCATCTGCCACCCTCTGCACAACCTGGCTACTGGTAATTAGCGCTGCCTCAGTTTGTATAAAGTTTTCATACTTTGATATACCTCCACTGTTTGTTTCGCCGGTCACGATGTTTTCGAGGATGGGAGCGACTCTTATCGCACCGATTACAGTGTACTTAGGCTCAATTAGAAACCATATTGCAGGGATTCCAACTGCACAAATTACAAAGGATATTAGTAGCACAATATACCAGCGTCGAAGTACGCTTTTAACTAAATCGGACGTATGTTCGCTACCAGGCTCGGGCGGTCTTTCAAAACTGACAACTTTTTGCTTAATCACTTGGTTATTGTCATAATATTTTTCTAAACCGTTCATTTCTTGTTTCCCTTAATATAATCTTAATATTAATCTGGTTAAAGTTCCATCTTGCAATCTTTCACCCTCGTGCTTGAAGCAGGCGTAATCTTTGTCGCCAATAAATGAGGGATGTTCCTCCACAAGCGGATTCCATATG
>JASFVS010000039.1:0-14283 GCA_050049715.1 Phycisphaerales bacterium | reverse complement strand
ACTTTTCCTCTCCCTTGGTAAAACTCTGGTGCGAAAAAGCAACATCCACAACTCTAAAAGGTGGCACAACAACCCAAGCATGCCCTAGGACGGCAGGATTATCTCGTGTCATGATTGGGGCACAGTATGTAGCTGTTAGACCGGTATTTCTGTCGAAATTTATCGTTAAGCCTCCTGTTATAACATAGTTCCAAATTCCTTCATTCTCCAAGAAACGAGATATTATACCGCATACGTCTAAGCATACACCTTTTAAGCCATCTAATAAGAGTTTATCGTATACGAACTCTACTATCTCCAAAATGGTCTTTCTGGCTTTTTCTAAATAGGTGAAAGAAAAACTCATGCTGTCAATATAATCAGCATAAATTTCGAGAAAAGATGGATTTTTCTTCTCATGTTCGATAAAAGACGGCTCGTCATAGAACCCCGGCTCAGAAAAATTAATCCCTTCTTCTCGAAAAAACTCTTCAAAGTCATTCTGGGTTAAATGCATCTCTACACTACTTAATCGTCATAAACAATGAACTAATCGCTTATTTTTTCATGATATTTTCCCATTTATCTCACGGAGTCAAAAATATTCCGAAACAAGCAAAAAAGCAAGGGAAAAGAAATAAGACTTTAAACCCAAGACTTTAGACACTTGATTCTCGATGCTGGATACTCGATTCCTGATGCCTTTGCTGCCGGAGGCTCCGTCTAAAGCCGGACCTTCGGCGTAGGCACGTAAATATTTAAATAACATTTCTACCGTAAGCCAGCATGAGCTTCATACACAGTGATTTAAACTGGTGCGAACTGAAGGTAGAAATGTTATTCGCGAACTGGGTAGTGCCGAACCGAAGTAGAAATAAGCATTCGTATCTTGTGAATGGATTCCTGCTCCTTTGACCCCTCGACTCCGCTCGGGATGAAGAAAAGCTGGATTCCTGCTTCCGCAGGAATGACATATGGTGTAAGATGACGCACCCTACAAAGTTTGAAATCCGGTTTTGGCATTTTTATTGTTTGATTTTGGCGGTGGTTATAGATTAAATTGCTCTATCTATGGCAGGTAATTTAAGGAGCTGAACAATGGGAGCTAAACTTGTAGTAGTCGGGGCGGCCGGTCGGATGGGCAGGCGCATCGTTGCATTGGCGGTCGAATCGGGTGATTTCGATATTGTCGGGGCGGTGGAGATGAAGGGGCATCCTGATATCGGTAAAGACGCAGGGCTTATTGCGGGAGCGGGAGCGATTAATATTGAAGTGGCGGATGTTTTCGCGGCCGGAGGTAATATTGTAATTGATTTTTCGCTGCCGGAATCGGTCGATAAGACCGTCGATTACTGTATAGAGAACAAGGCAGCTTTGGTATCGGGCACTACAGGTTTAAATGAGAAGCAGCGTGAAAAGATGGAGGCGGCCTCGACGGAAATTGCCGTTATTTACGGGACCAATATGAGCGCGGGGATGAACGTTCTGTTTAATCTTGTCGGGAAGGCCGCGACCATGCTCGGCGACGAATACGATATAGAGATAGTCGAGCAGCACCATCGCTTCAAAAAAGATGCACCGAGCGGAAGCGCTCTTACATTGGCAGAGAATATTTGTGAGGCGACGGGCAGGGAGATAAATAAATCTCTTACTCACGGCAGGAACGGCAAAGATGCGCTGCGGAAAAAAGGTGACATCGGGATGCACGCGGTTCGGGCCGGCGATATTGTGGGCGTTCATTCGGTTATCTTCGGGACGCTCGGCGAGACGGTGACACTTAATCATACTGCAAACAGCAGGGACACGTTTGTCAGAGGGGCATTGCGGGCGGCCAAGTGGCTTGTTGGGAAAGAGGCTGGGCTGTATTCGATGGCCGACGTGATGGGAATTAAAAAATAGGAGACAGTATTTTTCAAATCCTAAATTCTAATATCTAAATCCTCCACAGGACACCTAACGGTGCAAACAAATTCGAATGACCTAAATTCGAAATATAAAACATAATTTCGTTCGTTGTTGACTTGTTTGCCGGCCCTAACCGCTTGCGTATATCGCACCATACTCCTTCACGAACCCCGGCGATTATACTTCCATTAATCAAATTTTCACTATTTATTCGAAAATTTCCCATTAAAAAGTGTAACGAATTAAAGAAGACGTGGACATTTATAGTAAAGAGTGATAGATGATTATAACCGTGGCTAAGTAGAGGAGTTTGTCGAAATTAAAAAAGGCCCAACAAAGAGACCAAACGAGTATGGGATTGCTGACCGAGCCGGGAGAGGCTCGGCAGCGAACCCATATCTTCAGAGTGGCTTTGGGCCGGGATATAGCAGACAACTCAGCGCTATTTCAAGGTAAAAGCCTTTGGGAGCGCTATAAATATGTCATAATAACAGTATGAGGAGATTTTCAGTATGGCGCGCACACTGCCGGTAAGTTCAGGTGCCACAAAAATAGCGCATATTTTTTAATTAACGCCAAGAGCGATAAATGCATTTGCTGTTCGCAGGGTTAAATCGAAAATGATTATTACCCTGAACGTCCATTGTGGACCTGGCGCCGGCAGATGGTTAATTGAACCGACTTAGGGTGATTCCCGACCGCGAGCTTGAATATCCGGCAGGACATACCCCGTTCTGGAAGATTTTTTCTGCGGCTTGCAAAATAACGTCCTATGTCGGTTCTTTTTTACAAAAACCTATGCTTACTGCAAATCGTGTTGCCTTTGCGTTGGCAGGTAATGCCGAGCCAGGCAAACTTCCGCACTACAGGTTTTCAAACAGGACGCTTCTTAAAGACCTTTGGCGAGCATATAGTATATCTCGTTCCAGCGGGCTTCTTTTTTGAACTGGCTGATGTTCGTATCGCCGCCAATCAGCAGATATTCCATACCGGCCATGTCGGCGAAATCTTCCATGTGCTCAGAGTTTACGGCCATGCTGAATCCCGTATGGTGAGCACCGCCGGCAAGAATCCAGGCGCCGGCGCCGACCTTTAAGTCAGGCTTGGGTACCCAAATTACCCTTGCTACAGGCAGCTTCGGTAACGGAGCGTCCGGCGGGATTACGTCAACTTCGTTGACTATCATGCGGAAGCGATTGCCCATGTCGATGACGGAGGCGTTAAGGCCGGGCCCCAGAGGCACATCGAAGACCAGACGGACGGGGTCGTCTTTGCCGCCTATGCCCAGCGGGTGAACTTCCAGATTCGGCGTGCTTTCGGCTATGGATGGGCAGACTTCGAGCATATGAGCGCCTAAAACTTTTTCGCCGGCGGGGTCGAGGTGATAGGTGTAGTCTTCCATAAAGCTTGTGCCGCCCTTGAGTCCTGCGGCCATCACTTTCATTGCACGAACGAGAGCCGCTGTTTTCCAGTCACCTTCTGCCCCGAAGCCATAGCCATCGGCCATCAGCCGCTGGACGGCCAGGCCGGGAAGCTGTTTGAGGCCATGCAGGTCCTCGAAAGTTGTTGTGAAGCCTTTGAAGCCGCCATCTTCCAGAAAGGCACGCATACCAAGCTCGATACGGGCGGCCTCGCGTACGGACTTGTGTTTGCCGCCGCTCTTTTTGCCGGCTTTTGCCACGTTATACATTTCATCATACTCTTTGACGAGCTTGTTTACCGCTTTATCGTTGACTTTTTCGACATAGGCAACCAGATCGCCGATGCCATAGCCGTTAACCGCGTAACCCAGCTGCTTTTGTGCTTCGACCTTGTCACCTTCGGTGACGGCGACTTCACGCATGTTATCTCCGAACCGTGCTATCTTTGCGCCCTGAGCATCGTGCCATGCGCAGGCGGCACGGGCCCAGGTGCCAAGCCGGGCCTGTACCTGATTGTCCTGCCAGTGGCCGACCACGACCTTTCGGTTCTTTCGCATTCGAGTGCAGATGAATCCGAACTCACGGCCGCCGTGCGCGGACTGGTTGAGGTTCATAAAGTCCATATCAATCGTGTCCCAGGGGATGTCACGATTGAACTGCGTGTGAAGGTGCACAAACGGTTTCCGGAGCGCCTTTAGGCCGGCAATCCACATTTTTGCGGGGCTGAAGGTATGCATCCAGGTTATCAGGCCGATACAGTTCGGAGCGACATTCGCCTTCGTGCAGAGCTCATAGATGGAATCCGGCGTGGTCAGTGTCGGTTTGAAGACGACCTTAACCGGAATGTTCTTGGAACGAGATAAGGCCTGAGCAATTTTCTTTGAATCTTCGGCCACCTGCCTGAGGGTCTTCGGGCCGTACAGATGCTGGCTTCCAGTTACAAACCATGCTTCGAGTTTTTTTAGGTCTTTCATTATCTAATTCTCCATTAATAACAGAAGTTTATTCGGAACTAATATTTATACGAAAGAAGGACAAAAATTGCAAGTTAGTTTTTGTTATTGGTCGTAATCAACGCCTTTAATGCCCTTTATAGTAAGATTTGGGTTCGGTAAGCCGTCCCGGGCGGGACGAATCTGTTCGGCTTTCAGGAAAGCGACCTGGCCGTCCACGAAGAGGAAATTCCTGGCACCCTGCCAGCACCACCAGCCATTATCATCGTCAACGGGTGAATGATTGCTGAGCCATTCACCGATAAGAATCTTTCCGGAGGGGTGAGCGACGCTCAGGCTTTGCTGCGGAATGGAAGGCTGAGGATTCTGGTAGGTGTCGGCAGGACTGTTCATGTCGTCAATCTGGTCGGGACTGTGGTAAAAGGCCATCGAATAGGAGTAACTCGTAGACTCGTATTTTTCTCTTGAGATGCGGTCCTCCGGACAGAACAGGACCGAAGGATTGTTGGCATCGATATGACCGCCGAGATAAGGCTCTACGCACAAGCGCCAGCCTCGCCCCATCCAGAGCCAGTAGCCGGCAGGCATGGGGTCCTGAGCGCAGGGATATGTGTTATCATTATCGTTGAGATACATGTGCACGGCTAAATCAATCTGCTTGAGGTTGTGGGCGCAGCCGAGGCGTTTCGATAACATCCTGATTCTTCTAAGTGACGGCATTAAAATAGAAAGTAACACAGCGATGATTGCTATGACGACGAGCAGCTCGACAAGGCTAAAGCCCAACCGGGGCGAATTTCGACTTTCGGATTCCATTCTTCGAATCTCCTCAAATTACTCGACAGTAACACTTTTTGCGAGGTTTCGCGGCTTATCGACATCATGGCCGCGGAGGACGGCGGCATGATAGGCCAACAGCTGAAGTGGTATGACGGTAAGCATCGGCTGTAAAAGTTCGGGAGCATCGGGGATTGTGATTAAATGGTCGGCGTGCTGTTTAATATTCTCATCGCCTTCGGTAGCAACAACGATTGTTTTGCCGCCTCGTGCCCTGACTTCGGAGATGTTGCCCATAATCTTGTCATATTGAGGTCCGGCGGTGGCGATGAAAACTGCGGGCATGCCATCGGCGATTAAAGCAATCGGGCCATGCTTCATTTCCGCGGCGGGCAAACCCTCGGCGTGTATGTAGCTTATTTCTTTTAATTTCAAAGCCCCTTCGAGAGCGACGGGATAATTGAAGCCCCTGCCCAGGAAGAGCCAGTTGTTCTGGTCGATATTAGCCGATGCGATTTGTTTAATGTAGTCGGATTTTTCGAGTATTGTGCTTATTTTATCAGGAATCTCGGACAATTCATTAATATACATATTTGCCTGGCTGCTGCTGATATGTTTTCTTCTGCCTAATTCGATTGCGAGCATTGTCAGGACCACTACCTGCGCGGTAAAAGCCTTCGTGCTGGCAACGCCGATTTCAGGGCCGACGTGCAAGTATATACCAGCATCAGTGGCACGGGCAATCGAAGAACCGACAACATTAACGATACCAAGGACAGTCGCGCCCCGCTCTTTTGCTTCCTCTACGGCGGCGAGGGTATCGAGAGTTTCTCCAGACTGGCTTATCGATATTACGACGGTGCCGTCTTCGATGATTGGGTTGCGATACCGGAATTCACTGGCGTATTCGGTTTCGGCGGGGATGCGTGCGAGCTGCTCGAATAAAAATTCGCCGACCAGACTGGCATGGAACGCCGTGCCGCAGGCGGTCAGTATAAGCCGTCTTGTGCGTGTAAGGTCTCGCAGGTACGAAGCAATGCCGCCAAGTTTAATCCTGTTTTGCTGAGGGTCAAGTCTTCCGCCCATGCAGGTGCTCAAAGCCCTGGGCTGCTCGAAAATTTCTTTGAGCATGTGGTGAGGAAATCCGCCCAGCTCTATCTGTTCCAGTGAGAACTCAATTTGGCTTAGCTCTTTACTTATTGTGATATTGTCGATTGTTTTGGTATGGAAACCTTCGGAACCAACCGTGACCATTTCATTATCGGCAAGATAGATTGCCTGTTTGGTATGCTCAACGATAGCAGCGGCATCCGAGGCAAGTATATATTCATTTTCGCCGAGGCCCAAAATCAGGGGGCTGCCTCTTTTTGCGCCGATTAGTATATCGGGGAAATCCGAGCAAATGATTGCCAGGCCGAAGGTACCGTGCAGTCTTTGAAGGGTCTGCTGGACGGCCCATTCGAACTTATTCTGTCCGTTGGACTTTTGTCCTTTGCCATTATCGTCTTTTGCATAAAAATAACCGATTAAGTTCGCGATAACCTCGGTATCGGTTTCAGTGGCGAATCGAACTCCTTCGTTTTGGAGCCAGGTCTTTAAGGTGCCGTAGTTTTCGATAATTCCGTTGTGAGCCAGTGCGATTACGCCGGAGTAGTCCATGTGCGGATGTGCGTTAACGGTATTCGGCTCGCCGTGAGTGGCCCAGCGTGTATGGCCGATGCCGAAAGTCTCAGCGGGGTCAGGCTTGTCCAAAATCTCTTCGAGAGCACTGATTCTTCCGCTTGTTTTTTTTACTTTGATTGTACCGTTGTTTAACAGTGCGAGGCCAGCAGAATCGTAACCGCGATATTCGAGACGTTTTAATCCCTCTATCAGAATCGGCTGTGCAACTTTTTTACCAAGATAAGCAACTATACCGCACATTTGTTATTTACTATTTCCAGTTTTTAAACTAAAATTTCCCTATTCCCTTACAGTCAATTATCCTGCAATAGTAAATGGTCAATAATCAATAGTCAATACAAAATATGATAGTCGTTATTGATTACAATGTCGGCAATGTTAAGAGCGTATGTAACGCATTTCAGTACCTCGGCTGCGAGGTAAAGCTTAGCTGCGCGCCTGAGGCGGTTGAAAACGCGACCGGAATTGTTCTGCCTGGTGTTGCGGCGTTCGGCTATGCCGTGAACGCGCTGGGGCCTCTCGGAAAGCTGATAAAGGAGGTCGCTCTGGGTGGAAAGCCGCTTCTTGGCATCTGCGTGGGGTATCAGATGCTTTTCGAGGAGAGCTGTGAATACGGACAATACGAAGGTCTGGGATTGCTAAACGGAAATGTCGTTCCGATACCGCCGGGGCGGGTGATTCCACATATGGGATGGAATCTGGTAGAGCTGGGCGAAGATATGGATTTGTTCGCGGGGCTTGGGAGCGAAAAACACTTTTATTTCGCGCATTCTTTCTACGCCGATGTTGCGGACAGCCAGGCCAAAGTTGCATTTACAGATTATGGGTTCAGGCTGCCTGCCTCGGTGCAAAAAGGGAACATTTACGGTGTACAATTCCACCCCGAAAAGAGCAGCAAGGCCGGGCTGAAGGTTTTGCAGAATTTCTATGATATTTGTAAACGGAAGTCTTTGGAATGCTGACACGAAGAATAATTCCATGTCTGGACGTTAAAGACAACCGGGTTGTCAAGGGCATTAATTTTTTGAATTTGCGTGACGCGGGTGACCCGGTGGAACTGGGTGCGAGGTACAGTGACACAGGTGCCGATGAACTGGTGTTTCTGGATATTACTGCAACTATTCGCTCGCGTAAGACAATCGTTGAGCTTGTCGAAAAGGTTGCCGAGAACGTTTTTATTCCGTTTACGGTAGGAGGAGGAATACAAACGGTCGAGCAAATGGATGAGCTTCTGCGAAGCGGAGCCGAGAAGGTTTCCGTAAATACCGCGGCGGTCCAAAATCCGAATCTGCTAAAGGAAGCGGCACAGCGTTTTGGGAACCAGTGCGTTGTGCTCGCTGTCGACGCGCGGCGGTCTAAAGAACGCGCGGGTAAATGGCAGGTGTGTGTGAAGGCCGGCTCGGAACCGACCGATATTGACGTGGTTGAATGGGCTGTTAATGGCGAAAAGCTGGGGGCGGGCGAGATTTTGCTCACAAGTATGGACGCCGACGGGACAAAGGCGGGGTATGATAATGAACTCAATAAAGCCGTTACAGACGCAGTCAATATTCCTGTGATTGCCTCCGGCGGAGCTGGAACACTCGAACATCTTTATGATGCCATCGTTGACGGCGGCGCGGATGCGGTACTTATGGCTTCTATCACACACTTCGAGAATTACACCATAAAGCAAATGAAAGAATACCTCAGAGATAGAGGTATTCCTATGAATCTATAGAAAAATTGGTGGGGCAAGCCCCACCCTACAGGCAAGTAGTGCTAAAAATCGCACTGGATTCCGGATCAAGTCCGGAATGACAAGCGGCGCTACTGGATCTTTTTTTTCTTATACTTTTTGGAACGTGAATCTGTGATGGTCGGCGTTGATTTTGACTGTGTCGCCATCAGTGAACTTTCCTGCCAAAAGTTCGGTGGCCAACGGGTTCTCCAGCCGCTGCTGGATTGTACGTTTCAAAGGCCGGGCGCCAAAGGCAGGGTCGTAGCCTTCATCCATAATCTGGTCACGGGCACCGTTAGTGAATTCAAGCTTGATATCGCGATTTTTCAGACGTTCCGCCAAGTAATTCAACTGGATATCGACAATCTGGCGAAGGTGCTCTTTGTCGAGCATGTGAAAGACGATTATCTCATCAACGCGATTTAAAAACTCAGGCTTGAAAACCTGCTTCAAGGCATCTTTAACGTGGGCCTCGATCTCCCAGTCAGCGCCGGAATCCTCGGTCAACTGCTGGATACGCTGGCTGGCAATATTGCTTGTCATAATGATAACAGTATTCTTAAAATCGACGGTTTTGCCTTTTCCATCGGTCAATCGGCCATCGTCGAAGACCTGCAAAAGGACATTGAAGACATCGGGATGAGCTTTTTCAATCTCATCCAGCAAAACCACCGAGTAAGGTTTACGCCGGACGGCTTCGGTTAATCGGCCGCCTTCATCGTAGCCGACATAGCCCGGCGGCGAGCCGATAAGGCGTGAAACGGAATGCTGCTCCATAAACTCACTCATATCGATACGCACCATAGCGTGCGGGTCGTTAAACAGGAAGTTTGCAAGGGCCTTGGAAAGCTCGGTCTTGCCTACGCCGGTCGGCCCGAGGAACAGAAATGTCCCTATCGGTCGGTTCGGGTCGCTCAATCCCGAACGGCTTCTGCGAACGGCGTTACACAGGGCTGCGACCGCTTCGTCCTGACCGACTACGCGCTTTTGAATTGCTTCCTCCATCTTCATTAATCTTTCGCGTTCTCCGCTTAATAACTTCGCAACAGGGATTCCGGTCCATTTGGAGACTACGCCGGCAATGTGCTCTTCGGTCACTTCGTTTCGGATTATTGTTCTGTCGGATTTGGCAAGCTGGGCCTCTTTTTCTTCAAGGTCTTTTTTCAAATTAGTAATAGTCTCATACTTAAGGCGAGCGGCGGTCTCCAGGTCGCCTTTACGCTGGGCATCTTCAAACTGGGTCTGAGCATCCTCGATTTGCTGTTTGAGGGCTTTTATCCGGTCGATGTCACCCTTTTCGCTTTCCCACTGTGCGGTAAGCTCTTTGTCTTTCTTCTGCAACTGGTCTAATTGCTTTTCCGTATTTTTTAACCTCTCCTTGCTGGCGTCATCGCTTTCTTTCTTCAGCGCTTCACGCTCAATCTGAAGCTGCATAATCTTTCTACGAATGCCATCCAGCTCGGCGGGCAGTGAATCGTTTTCAATTCTCAGTTTCGAGGCCGACTCATCTATTAAATCTATTGCCTTGTCCGGCAGCCAACGGTCCATTATATACCGATTCGATAAAGTCGCGGCGGCGACAAGTGCCGAATCCGTAATCCGAACACCGTGATGGGCATCATACCGGCTTTTCAAGCCCCGAAGGATGGCTACGGTCTCTTCAACGCTCGGCGGGTCAATCAAAATCGGCTGGAAACGCCTTTCAAGTGCCGCATCTTTTTCCACATATTTTCGATATTCGTCGATAGTAGTCGCGCCGATGCAACGCAAATCACCACGCGCAAGTGACGGCTTTAGCAGATTGCCTGCATCGACAGCGCCCTCGGCTTTGCCAGCGCCTACGACGGTATGCAACTCATCAATGAACAGTATTATTTCACCGCCCGCAGCGACGACCTCTTTGAGGACGGCCTTTAGCCGGTCCTCGAACTCGCCTCTGAATTTCGTTCCCGCTATCAACGAGCCCATATCCAAAGCAACGACTCTTTTGTTCTTCAGGCCGGCAGGGACATCGCCCGAGACTATCCGCTGTGCAAGACCTTCGACAATTGCGGTCTTACCAACGCCCGGCTCGCCGATTAAAACGGGATTATTCTTGGTCCGGCGGTTCAGAACCTGCATACATCGTCGAATTTCCTCGTCCCTTCCGATGACCGGGTCGAGCTTTCCCTTTCGCGCCATATCCAGAAGGTCTATTCCATAACGCTCCAGGGCTTTGTATTTGTCTTCGGGATTCCGGTCGGTTATCTTTTCGGGACCGCGAATCTCCTTTAAGGCGCTTTCAATCTGCTCAGACTCGACAGAGTTTAGCCGGAGAATTTCTCTGGCATCGCTCTGTACCGAAGCCAATGAAATAAACAGATGCTCCACACTTAAATATTCATCGCCCATTTTGTCAGCGCGATTTTGGGCATCGAGAACGACCTGACTGAAGGCAGGATCCGGCATAAGCTGATTGGTACTTTTGCCCTGCGGCAATTTATCAAGCTCGCCGTCGGTCATCTGCTTAATCCGCGAGACATTAGCGCCTATCTTTTTCATAATCTCAACGGCAACGCCAGTCTCATCGCTGCATACAGCACTCAACAAATGTAACGGTGACATCACAGTATGCGATTTGGCCATCACAATCTGCTGAGCCGTCGCCAGAGCTTCTTGTGCTTTCAATGTGAATTTGTCGAACTTCATAATTTAATCCTTTTTCGCGCAAACAGAATCTCAGTTATAGATATTCTAATATCAATTAGTGCAAACAGCGTGCCCAAACAGGTCAAAACTGTAATTATAACTGTAAAAGGCAGTTATGTTTTCTTAAGCCTTGGATATGTGCCAATTTGGCAGGTCTTTTAAACATACAACAGCTCGAGTGTTTGCAGAAGCAGAGCCGATGTGAATGCGGAGAAAACTATAGCCTTCCGAGACAGGGGATTTTTTACAGAGATTCTGCAAAGATTGATGGGTACGTTTACCAGACGTCTTTCGGCAAAAGTGCTTTACCTGACCGCAACATAATAACAAACAATTACTATTTGTTCCGAGCCACCCAACCTGTGTTCACATTGTAAATATAGTTACCAAAGCGGGAACTGATGTACACAGAATCCTCTCTGATTGCGAAAACGGCTTTCACACCCCTCCTTGTCTTGATTTGCGCCGCCCCTGACTGGGACAGTGCTTCGTGCAGGTCTGTTCCATACTCCAGAATCTGTCCATCAGAAAAGCCCGCTCTACGCATTACTCTCACAACATCATCTGAGCTTAAGGTAAGCACGTTTTGGCTTCTAATCGGTACAATCTGCAAACTTCTATGTCCACAACTAACCGCACCAAAAGCCAAAAGCACTAGTAACGATAACGCAATAATCACGCCAATTTTTCTTGGTTTACTAATTATCGGCTTCACTATTATTCTCTCTCCATTTAATACGTTCTTTACCTGACTGAACGTGATAAACTCTCACGAAGGCTCGATTTAAAACTTCTCTCAATCGGCCGGTCCGGTGGTAGAGCCCTTCTGCTTCCCGGAGCTATAATTCTACTTCCCGGAACCCTTGTGCCGCCCGCAGGTACCCTTTCCCTGTCTGAAAGCAACCTGTCAGCAGCACCCATTCCACTTTCTATCGTCGGAGTCTGCTGGACCACGGGCTGCTGAGTAAACTCATTCGGCCGACTGTCAGGTATTATATAAGCGGTAACAAAGACAGCAATTTCGCGATCAGACTTTGTGTCGCTCTTATTCTTAAACAGTCCACCAATCAGCGGAAGGTTGCTCAAGCCAGGAACCCGCTGTTTGGACAAACGTGTTCTGTTTTCCGTCAGGCCCGCCACAGCAACTGTGCCGCCGTTCTTAATACTAACAGTGTTCTTAGATGTTCGCCGGGTGACAACAGGAAGGTCGTTTCCTCTGCCACGAGCTATGCTGTCACTAACCTCGACGGCTAAGTCCAAAGTAATATCATTATTGTCCCCGATATGGGGTACGATACTCAACTTGGTTCCGGATTCGATTGTTTCCAGTTCAGAACGAGAATAGTAATAGGTACCTGTCTCCGGTGAAGTTAGCATATAGTACTCTTCGGTCATTACATTAATTTCGGCTCTCTTGCCGTCCTGAGCCATAACCTGGGGCTTTGCCATTATAGTCGCCTCGTCATTCTCAGCGAGCAGATTCAGGGCCATTACGAGTGAATTGGTGAATGTTGCATCGGGCGTATATCCGATTGATATAGCTCCAGCAATCTTGCCACCAAAGTCCAATAAATCCCCGCCGCCGCGTCCCTGCAAATTGCTACTAAAGTATCCACCGTTGATTGTAGGCATACCCCACTCGATACCCATGTTCAACAGGTCTCCGCTTTCCATCACCACAATGCGTGCATCCAGCAAGACCTGAATTGGGAGTCGGTCGATCTGCTCCAAGTCTGCAATTATACGCTGTGCGAGTTCCGGAGGTGCAGTCACAACCACGGTATATGTCGAAGTTCCGGGCCGCCCGACTTCGGCCCTAACGTAATCCGTAAAGGCAGGGGACAGAAGTCCCACCGCGGCCTCGGCGGTAATGTAACTCATCGTTACCCGGTGCGTTTCACTCACGGTGACGAACTGTGAGTCATTAATACCTCCGGAGCAAACCAGGTAATAATACGGCGTTTTCTTCACAAAATAAGGAGTACCGGCCAAAACAATTTCAAGCGCCGTATCCAACGGAACATTCTCAAGCTTACAGTTTACAGTTCCCACGATCGTTTCGTCGGGGATAATAGTAACATCCGCCACCGTTGCAATGGCACTAAGTGCAGTGATAATATCCTCCTCAACAAAGACATTACTAATAAGCGGCATATCCGGAACGATTTCGTTCGGTTCGATCACAACGGGTTGCTGTTGTCTATTTAAGAGCTCTTCCAATTGCACCAGTATTTTCTCTGTTTCAGTCATTTCTTCTTCCGGCTTCTCTCTAACGCCGGGCGTCCCAGCACCTGTCCCCATGTCGGTAAACGGAGAATCACTATCATCCGGTATCGTCGGGGTCGGCGTTCCAGGTTGCCCTGTCGGAAGTTCAGGCGTCGGTTGTGATGCTCCCGGTCTTGGCAAGCGACGATACTGGTCTTCCGGCATATCTTCTACCATATTTTGAGTGACATTGGCATACGGCTTATTCGGAAACTGAAAACCTTCCATTTCCAGCTCAATCTCGCCGGTCCAGTCGTAAGGGACCTGAACAGTAAATCTTCCCT
This sequence comes from Phycisphaerales bacterium, assembly GCA_050049715.1. Classification (GTDB taxonomy): domain Bacteria; phylum Planctomycetota; class Phycisphaerae; order Sedimentisphaerales; family Anaerobacaceae; genus NIOZ-UU13. The sequence goes on along the minus strand of JASFVS010000039.1, from coordinate 608 downwards.
GGGCGTTTGTGACAGTTTCAGTTCCGCCGTTATTCGCTCTGACCTTTACTCCCTGAATGCCCGTTCCGCCAACTCTCACCACATCGGTGATAGTGAACATCTGTACTATTGCGTTAAAGTTCTGGTTTGCCAAGTCTCTTGTCACCGGTGACATTTGTCTTTTCACAGGCGGGGTAAAATTATGTCCGGTTTTCGTAGGTGTTATAGTGCCGCGCCATCCATGATCTACGGTCAGCTCGTATCTTCCTTCGGCATCTGTTTCAGCAGAACCTCCGCCAGCGTCAGCTACTATAAATACACCTTCAACCGGCTCGCTCCTGTTAGAACGTATAGTACCTGAAATTGTTCGTTTTTCCAATGCAGCATAATAGTCCTGATTAAATTCGTCGTTGTAAAGGCTGGAGTACTGCATATTAGACGGACTAAAGGTGTTTCCGGCCTTCATCGGTGTAATCGTACCGCTCCATCCATAAGGAACCTCTATGGTATAGGAATTGTCGGTCCCACTGACTACCGCTCTTCCCGGTGCGCCTTTCATCGTTACACCTGAGGCTCCAACAGAGCCGGAAATAGTAAATGTAATAGGTTTTGAAACGAATCTTTGATTA
>JASFVS010000038.1:0-14394 GCA_050049715.1 Phycisphaerales bacterium | reverse complement strand
TGATTTTATATTCGATGGGTATCACACAGCACAGTACTGGTACGGATAATGTTAAATCCATTGCTAATCTTGCTATGCTCACAGGTAATGTCGGTAAAGAACATAGTGGAGTTAATCCCCTGCGTGGCCAGAATAATGTACAGGGTGCCTGTGATATGGGCGCCCTTCCCAATGTATATTCAGGCTATCAAAAAGTAGCCGATCCTGAGATTCGCCAAAAATTCGAAAAGGCATGGGGCACATCCCTTCCGGAAAATCCCGGCCTGACAGTCGTCGAGATAATGAACGCGGCAGAAAAAGGTCAGCTTCGCGCCCTTTATATTATGGGTGAAAATCCAATGCTCTCCGACCCGGACATACAGCATGTCCGCAGAGCGCTCGAGAATCTTGAACTACTGATCGTGCAGGATATTTTCCTGACCGAGACTGCCGAATTAGCCGATGTTGTTTTGCCGGGAGCTTCCTTCGCGGAAAAAGAGGGGACATTTACCAATACAGACCGTAGCATATTACGTGTACGAAAGGCAATTGAGCCGGTGGGCGAGTCACTGCCGGATTGGCGTATAATCTGTAAATTGGCACAACGCCTTAACGGCGATAGCTTTGCCTATGAAAACGCTGAACAGATTATGGATGAAATTGCGAGAACAACTCCATCTTACGGTGGAATAAGTTTTCAACGTCTCGACCAGGGCGAAATGCTCGCCTGGCCATGCCCATCAACAGACAGCCCCGGCACTATATTTTTACATAAGGATAAATTTGCCCGCGGACTCGGCCGATTCCACAGTATAGGATACAAACCAACCGCAGAGGAAACAGACCAGCAGTATCCGCTCATTCTCACAACCGGCCGAACAATGTTCCATTATCACACCGGTACAATGACTCGAAAAACTAAATTACTAAACTACGAAGTTCCCACAGGCTATATGGAGCTAAATCCGGTAGATGCAGATAAATTGCAGATTGTTAATGGCGAAAAAGTCAATGTAAACTCAAGACGAGGGCACATCGAGATTGGCGCAAAGGTCACAAAAAGAGTGCCGGAAGGAACTGTTTTCATCCCCTTCCATTTCGCCGAGTGTGCAGCCAATATGCTAACTAATCCTGTATTAGATCCAGATGCCAAAATACCTGTATTGAAGGTTTGTGCCGTTAATGTAACTAAGAAAAACTAAAGAATGAATACAAACAATGCACATATACACAGCCAGGCCGCTCGGCTGTTAGACAACGGTTATGACGGTGTTGTCGGCTTAAAAAACCGATGGGGCCACGTCGGACCGTATGTCTTTACGAAAAAAGATGAACTTAATCAGGCGGCTACTGAACCACGGCATCCAATGGCAATGCTCGTACGTAACCTCCTTAAGGCGGAACCGGGCAAAAAGTTCGGTGTTATCGCACGAGGCTGCGATATACGCGCAATAAAAGAGCTTATTGAAGATAAACTTATAGACTCCGAATCCATTGCATTTATTGGTATTGCATGCAGCGAAGAACAGGCGGCAGAATGTAACTGCGAAAAACCTATTTACGAATTGACCAAATGCACAGGCTGCTGGGAATGCGTCGAGAAATGCCCTGAAAAAGCCATCAAGATAAGCAGTTGTTGTCCGATTGTCTTGCCAAATGAATTCGATGAAGGTCTGGCATCCCGACGAGCAATATATGTACCTTATCCACAGGCCGTACCTCGAACGTATCTAAGAGATGCTGAACATTGTCTTAAGTTAACTAACAAACTTGACTGCAAAGGATGTAGCAATATATGCAAGGCCGAAGCCGTGACCGATGACGACCAGGTAAGAGAAGAAGAACTGGAAGTAGGTTCTATTGTGATGGTTCCAGGTTTCGAACAGTTTCTCGCAAAGTTAAAATACGATTTCGGTTACAGTCGGTATCCCGACGTGGTTAGTAGCGTCGAGTTCGAACGGCTTCTTTCAGCTTCCGGCCCGTTTTCCGGCCATCTTCAAAAACTCAGTGACAACAAAGAGCCCAAGAAAATCGCCTTTCTACAATGTATCGGCTCGCGCGATATATCCTGCCGCAATGCCTACTGTTCATCGGTATGCTGCATGTATGCAATTAAAGAAGCGGTAATTACCAAAGAGCACCTAAAAGATGTGGATGTAACTATCTTCTTTATGGATATGCGAGCTTTTGGAAAGGACTTTGACAAGTATTATGAGCGAGCTAAATCACAATATGATGTACACTTCAAGCGAGCGAGAGTCTGTGATGTTTACAAAAACAACGGCGATTCTGAACTAACAGTTAAATACACCCCTACCTCTGAAGAAACAGTTTCTGAGGAAAAATTCGATATGATTGTGTTGTCGGTCGGTCTGGAACCCAGCAATCAGCAAAGACGAATGGCTTCGAATTTAGGTATTCGCCTCGACCACAATGGATTCATCTGGACCGATTCCACGCGGCCGCTCGAAACCTCTCGGCCGGGCATCTTTGTTGGAGGCACTGCTTCCGGCCCAAAAGATATACCCGAAACGGTAACTCAAGCCAGCGGCACAGCAGGTAAGGCATCACAACTTTTATCCGACGTTAGAGGAACACTAACCGTCGAGCAGGAATTCCCATCCGAAAAAGATGTAAACGAGCAGGAGCCGCGAATAGGCGTATTTGTTTGCCATTGTGGAATTAATATCGGTTCTGTTGTCGATGTGCCGGTTACGGCTGAATACGCCAAATCTCTGCCATACGTAGTTTACGCTGAAGATAATCTTTACACGTGCTCTCAGGACACCCAAGACCACATTCGAGAAATAATACTCGAAAATAAGCTTAACCGTGTAGTGGTTGCATCCTGTTCACCCCGCACGCACGAACCGCTTTTCCAGCAGACCTTACGCGAAGCCGGCTTGAATCCCCACCTGTTCGAAATGGCCAACATCAGAGACCAGTGCTCCTGGATTCACATGAATCAACCAAAAGAAGCAACAGTAAAAGCCAGAGACCTCGTAAGCATGGCAGTAGCCAAAGTCGCTTTAGTTGAGCCCCTGGCCTCGGCATCTCTGGATATTACCCCATCCGCCCTTGTGATTGGTGGTGGATTAGCAGGCATGACTGCCGCCCTCGGCATAGCTGACCAGGGGTTCGAGGTTGTTCTGATCGAGAGCCAAAAGCAGCTTGGTGGCAATCTTAGAAAACTGCGTTCAACATTTGTTGAGTCGAACGTCCAAAACTACCTCAACCACCTCGAAGAACATGTGAAAAAACACAAAAATACTACTGTCTATACCAATACTCAGCTCGAAACCATCGAAGGATTTCTCGGCAATTTCCAAAGCACACTGAAAACCGGCTCCAAAAAAACAACAATAAAACACGGTACTATTATTGTCGCAACAGGCGCCGGTGAACACAAACCCGATGAATATCTATACGGGCAGGACAAACGTATCGTTACACAACTTGAGCTTGAAGAACTTCTCTCACGGCCGGGAGCAGTCTCTAAGATAAATTCAGCGGCCTTCATTCAGTGCGTCGGCTCTCGCGAAGAAGAACATATGTACTGTAGTAGAGTATGCTGCAGCACAGCCGTGAAAAACGCTCTGAAAATCAAGGAGCTCAATCCCGAAGCTGATATTTATGTATTATACCGCGATATTCGCACTTACGGCTTTAATGAGGAATATTTCCAGACCGCCCGAGATAAAGGTATTATCTTCATTCGATATGAGGTAGACAATAAACCCAAAGTAACAAATAAAGACAGCTTGAAATTAACAGCTCACGAGCCGCTTCTGAACCGCGAGCTTATTATAGAACCCGATTTAATCGTTCTTAGCAGCAGAATCGAACCCGATACCGGCAACGAAGCACTTGCCAAGCTGCTAAAGGTCCCAACGAATGAAGATGGATTTTTCCTGGAGGCACACGTAAAACTCCGGCCGGTCGAATTCGCTACTGAGGGTATATTCGTAGCCGGCCTTGCTCACAATCCCAAATCCATGGCCGAAACAATCGCTCAGGCCGAAGCGGCCGCCGCCAAAGCCTGCACAATTATCTCAAAGGAAAAATACAAGACCGAACCCACTATCGCAGCCGTTAATGAAGACCTTTGCGATGGCTGTGGCATCTGTGTGCCGGTTTGCGAATACAACGCCCTTGAAATTGTAGAAAGAAAAGGTGGAAAAGAAGAAGAAAAGATTATTCGAATAAACGAGGCAATGTGCAAGTGCTGCGGTGGATGCGTTGCCGCCTGCCCCAGTGGTGCAATGGAGCAAAAAGGATTTAAGAATGAACAAATGCTCGCAATGATTAAAGCAGCTTTGGCTGATTAGAGGAGAAGTAGAGATAACAAATGACATTTAAGCCAAAAATTATCGTTTTTTGCTGTAACTGGTGTGCTTACGCAGGTGGTGATTTAGCCGGCATTAGTAGATACCAGATCAAGCCTTATTTCCGCGTGATAAGAACTATGTGCAGCGCCCGCGTCGACCCCGAATGGATTATGGAAGCTTTCAGATTAGGAGCTGACGGCGTTATGGTAGCTGGCTGCCATCCCGGCGATTGTCATTATATCGGCGGTAACTATCGCACAAGAAGAAGGATGGCTATGCTTCGTTCATTGTTAACACAGTTTGGTTTAGATGCCGAACGTCTGGGATTGGCCTGGATTTCCGCCGGCGAGGCCGAAAAGTTCGCTACAACTATGAACGATTTTATTGACCGCATAATTGAGCTTGGACCCAGTCCTTATCGAACCGATACTGCAACTAATAAACCCGCCGGTCTTGAGAAGGAGACCGCAGATGCCTGATAAAATAAAAATCGCAATAGCCCAGGGAGCCACATGTTCCGGATGTGACATCGCTGTATTGGACTTAGACGTTGAGCTTCTAAAACTTTTCGAAGTCGCCGACCTCACATACGCACCATTAGCAACCGACATCAAGTTAAAAGATGTCGAAGCAATGAAAGACGGCGAAATCACAATATGTCTATACCACGGTGCCGTACGTAATAGTGAAAATGAGCATATAGCCAAGTTACTACGAAAAAAATCGGTAATTATGGTAGCTTATGGTGCTTGTGCGGCTTTCGGAGGTATCCCCGGCCTGGCTAATGTTACATCCAAAAAGAAAATCATGGATGCCGTCTATGACACGACCGCAACAACGGTAAATCCTGAACATACCCGTCCCCAGACACATTATGTAAGCCCCGAAGGCCACGAGCTGGAACTACCTGAGTTGTATGAATCCGTAAAGACCCTGGACGACGTTATTGAGGTCGATTACATCATTGGAGCCTGCCCGCCTACACGAGAAATGAATGTAAAGCTCCTTGAAGTTGTTCTCGATTTTCTTCATGGAAAAGCCGACTTGCCGCCAAAGGGAGTAATCCTGGCCTCTGAAAGAACCCTTTGCGATGAATGTCCGAGACAAAAACCTGACAAGGTCTTCATTGACGAAATCAAAAGCGTCGATTACACGGAGCTTGACCCTGAAAAATGTTTTCTTGAACAAGGCATTATGTGTTTCGGCCCCGCCACACGAGCTGGCTGTGATTCCAAGTGTATCAGAGTTAATATGCCCTGCCGGGGATGTTTGGGACCAACGTCAGCCGTGCTCGACCACGGCGCCAGTTGCCTCAGCGCTTTTACTTCAATATTAAAGGTAAGCGGCTCAGAATCAGAAATACCCGAAGAAGAAATCGAAAAACTGATGAAAAAAATGCGTGACCCGCTGGGAACATTCTACCGATTCACATTACCTAAGTCACTCTTACAGAGGGTTGTAAAAGAAAAATGAGAAAAAGCTAAATACGGAATAAGAGATATGAGCTACCCAAAGCTTGAAGACAAAAAATATAAGGTAAAAGAAAAGGTCATTCGCATAGCTCCTGCAACCCGGCTGGAAGGCCACGCACAGATAAACGTATTCCTTGACGACGAGGGTGAGGTCGAAGACACTTACTTTCAGGTCGTAGAATTACGCGGTTTCGAAGAATTCTGTAAAGGCAGGCCGATTGAAGAAATACCAAGAATCACAACCCGCCTTTGCGGCGTATGTCCCTGGCCGCACCATTTAGCGGCAGTAAAGGCGTTGGATATGGCGTACAATGTCGAACCGACACCTACCGCCAAAAAACTCCGGGAACTGGGTTACTGCGCACATATGCTCCACAGTCATATCGCGCATATTTATGCGATGTCCGTTGGCCCAGACCTTATATGCGGCTGGGCGGCAGAACCCGAAGAAAGAAACATCGTAGGAGTTATAAATGTTGTAGGTCCCGAAATCGGAAAAAAAGTCCTCATAAACAGAGCATACAGCGCACAAATCCAGGAAATTATTGGCGGAAAAGCAACACATCCCATTTTCGGCTTACCAGGCGGAGTATCTCAACCGCTTTCCAGGGAAAATCGTGATAAAATCGCAAAAATGGCAGATGAGCTTGTCGAATTCGGCAAATTCACTTTACAGGTCGTTGATGATTTCATCCTCAAGAACGAACAACTTGTCGCTGCGGTTGTGAATAAAGACCTTTTCTACCATGAAACTTATTATATGGGGATGGTCAACGAAAAGAATGAATTAAACTTCTACGATGGTGATATCCGTATAATCGACCCTTCGGGCAAAGAGTTCGGCCGATATGGGCCAAAAACCTATCTCGAACACATGGCTGAACACGTCGTACCCTGGAGCTATCTTAAGATGCCGTACCTGCGTAAAATAGGCTGGCACGGTTTTAAAGACGGATCGGACAGCGGTATTGTGAGGGTCGCTCCACTGGGACGTCTTAATGTAGCCGACAGAATACCCACACCTATTGCTCAGGAGGCTACCGAAAAGTTTTTCAGTGTGCTCGGGGGCAAACCTGCGCACTTTACACTTGCCTTCCATTGGGCAAGAGCTATCGAAGTCATGTATGCAGCGGAAAGGCTTAAAGAACTTATTGAAGACCCTCAAATCACCTCCAGGGACGCCCGCAATATCCCAACGGAAAAACCAACAGTCGGTGTGGGTATCGTTGCCGCCCCTCGAGGCACACTCATACATCATTACGAATGCGATGATAACGGCTTCATTAAGAAATTGAACTTATTGGTTGCTTCCAGTATCAACTACCCCGCGATGAATCTATCAATGAAAAAAGTCGCCAAAGCGGTCATTCACAAAGCCGAAGTCAGTAACGGCATATTGAATATGCTGGAAATGTGCTTCCGGGCTTACGACCCTTGTTTTTCCTGCTCGACACATGCTTTGCCCGGCCAGATGCCTATGGAAGTCAATATTTTCAATAGCGACAAGAAATTAATTAACACCGTGACTCGTGACCCAAACTAAGAGAAACAAAATGCGGGACACGGGAAAAACGCTGATTCTTGCCCTCGGCAATCCAATTCTCTCAGACGATGCCGTTGCGTTCGAAGTGGCCGACCACCTTACCGAACATCTCGATTCCACTCAATATGATATTATCAAATCCTCCGCCGCGACGATGGATATTATCCCCAAACTTGCCGGCTATGATAGATTAGTCGTTATTGATGCCATACAGCTTGGCTCGGCGCCGTTAGGAACAGTACATCGCTTCAGCCTGGCAGATTTAGATTCCACGGTCCGCAAGAGCAGTCCGCACGATATCAATTTTGCGACCGCTTTTTCGATGGCGGAACAATGGGGATATCATATTCCTGCCGATATTCGTATTTATGGAATAGAAGTCAAAGAATTATCCAAATTCTCACAAAATTGTACACCCGAAATTAAAGAAAAGCTTCATGTGATAGTGAAACACATCCTCAACGATATATCAAAAATAAAAGAATAAAAATTTTCGCACAAAGACCCTGATTCTAATCAACTCTATTTAATCCCCCCTCTTGGAAAAAGCTGAGTATTAAAGAACTGTACCTCAAGTGCATATACTTAGCAAACAAACTTCTCATTTATACAAAAATTAAACTATATCTGAGAATTTAATCCGGTATTTCTTGACACAATCACATTTTTAGGTAAAATGCACTTTTTTTACTCTGGTCGGACCATTAACACTTAATAAGGAGAACTATTATGACAAAGAGATTACTGTTGCTTGTAGTACTGCTATCGCCTCTAACCGGCATGGCAAAAGCCCAGGATAACGACCTGGGAGTCACTCTCGATTTTCAATACAGGAGTAAATGGTTGTCTAAAGGCGCCTATGGCTATGGTGTGCAGGGAGCGTTTTTCAAAACCGTTGACATAGACTTCTTTAATACCGGCTTCGGCGTGAAAGTTACCCATCGGAATGCCACAGCAAGCGGCTATGTTGATAAACAAAGGTTCGACTACAGGCCATATTATACAAATGTGCTTTTCGAATACGAATCTTACGCTACAAATTATAATATAAGCGCCGGTTATGAACATTATCCGGGACTGGCACGAAACAGAAGCAATACAACATGGGAGTGGATATTCGCCTTTTCATGGCCGAATCTTATATCACAGGGCATCGTTCCCCAATACATTGCTCACTATGAGTATGCCGCGGGCAGCGACTCTACCAAACCAAGCGGTGCCAGCATGCCCTCCGGCTGGGTTCATCGCTTCATACTCGGCTACGACCTGGAAACAGTTGATATTCCGATACCTATACACCTTTCCTCTGAAATTGCCTATACAGACGGTCTCGGCGGTACGGCTGTTTCTCACGACTGGTCATATACAACGTTCGGTGTATCATCGAAAATAGAAATTGACGATAATATGTCATTTATACCAGGCGTTTATTATCAGATAACTATGGATGATTCGATTAATAAAGACGACGACGTAACATATTGCATACTAAGTATGAAGTACAAGTTTTAAATATATAGAATTTTACGGTTGACATCGTCCGGAAACTCATATAGGCTCGATTGTTCATTGTTCTTAAATCGGGAGGATCTTTTGAGACTTCACCTGATAGCGCTAAATATTTTGAAACTAAAAACATAATTCACCAGGAAACTATAGCATAAACCGTTGCGGTATTATAATTACCAATTACTCAAAAGGAGAACATTATGGCACAAGAAAAGGCAATTGACTCTCTTATGACAGAAGAGCGAAAATTTCCACCGCCGCCGTCAATCAAAGCCAATGCTTATATCAACAGCGAGGAGCAATATCAACAGATGTGGGAAAAATCAATTAACGACCCTGATAACTTCTGGCTGGAACAGGCAAAAACCCTGCACTGGTTTAAGGAACCAACCAAGAGTCTCCGTTACACCTGGGACACAAAGAGCCGGAAAATTGAGCACACATGGTTTGCAGATGGTGAGCTAAACGTCACATATAACTGCCTCGACCGTCACCTTGGTACACCGATTGCGAAAAAAACCGCACTTCTATGGCAGGGAGAGGCCGAAGATGCAGTTAAGAAATTTACCTACGAAGAATTACATAAGCATGTTTGCAAATTCGCAAACGTTCTAAAATCAAAGGGCATAAAGAAAGGTGACCGCGTTGCGATTTATTTACCTATGGTTCCTGAGCTTCCAATCGTCATGCTCGCATGCGCCCGCATTGGTGCAATCCACTCTATCATATTCGGTGGATTCAGTGCAGACGCCATCGAAGGTCGAATAAATGATTCTGACTGCAAAATGCTCATTACTTCCAACGTTTCACTGCGTGCCGGGAAGCATATCAGACTCAAGGACATTGCCGATGTCGCATTAGAAAAAACACCGACCATCGAAAATGTAATAGTGGTACAGGTCAACGATGAGCCTTGCGATATGAAAGATGGCAGAGACCTGTGGTATCATGACCTTATGGCAGATGCATCTGAAGAATGCGAAGCTGAACCTATGAATGCAGAAGACCCCTTGTTCATTCTTTACACTTCCGGCTCAACCGGAAAACCCAAAGGCGTTGTTCATACGACAGGCGGGTATCTAATGCACACTACAATCACCCACAAAATCATCTTCAATATTCACGATGACGATATTTACTGGTGCACTGCTGATATCGGCTGGGTAACAGGACACAGCTATATTGTCTACGGCCCCCTTGCAAACGGCAGCACATCATTAATGTTTGAGGGTGTTCCCACTTATCCGGATGCAGGCCGTTTCTGGCAACTTTGCGATAAATTCGGCGTCACCGTTTTTTATACGGCCCCGACAGCTATCAGAGCTTTGATGCGTCTTGGTGATGAATGGCCTGCCAAATATAAGCTTGATTCGCTCAGAATTCTCGGAACAGTCGGTGAACCGATAAATCCCGAAGCGTGGATGTGGTATTACGAGAAAATCGGCCGCAACCGCTGTCCTATTGTAGATACCTGGTGGCAAACGGAAACCGGTGGATTTATGATTACACCTATGCCCGGTGCACACACATTAAAACCAGGCAGCGCTTCTCGTCCATTCTTTGGTGTTGATTCTGTCGTGCTGAGAGATGATGGAAGTCAATGTGATGTAAACGAAGGCGGCAAGCTGTGTATACGCAAGCCCTGGCCCGGAATGATGCGTACTATGTGGGGTGACCACGACAGGTTTATAGATACTTACTTTACAATGTACGATAATATTTATTTCGCCGGAGATGGCTGCCGCATCGACCAGGATGGTGATTACTGGCTTATGGGCCGAATCGACGACGTCGTCAATGTCTCGGGGCATCGTATTGGAACAGCTGAGGTCGAAAGCGCCCTTGTCAGCCATGATAAAGTAGCCGAAGCAGCTGTTACACCTATGCCACACGAGGTTAAAGGCCAGGCACTTTACGCTTTCGTTACACTCGTAGGAGGAGTCGAAGAAAGTGATGAATTGAAGAAAGAACTTATCATGCACGTGCGAAAGGATATTGGTCCCATTGCAGCACCTGAAGCTATTCAGTTTGCTCCAGCTCTTCCAAAAACTCGTTCAGGGAAGATTATGCGTCGAATCCTTCGCAAAATAGCCGAAAAGAACACAGATAATCTCGGAGATATCACAACTCTTGCAGACCCAAGCGTAGTTGAAACATTAATCAAAGGCCGAGGTTAGTAGAACTCTGCATAAACAGATAACAAAAAGTCGGACGTGTGCCTGAAAAAGCACACGTCCGGTCTATTTTCAGCAAAGGAAACTGTATATGAGTGAAGAAACAGCAACGCAGCAATCGGGAATCGAAAACCATGGCTGGCGCATAGTATTTGCCGGCATGGGCATTAATCTCGCCCTTGGTATTCTCTACACATGGAGCGTGATAAGCAAACGCATACCAGAAGACTGGAACTGGAATGAAGATGATAAGTCCTTACCATATATGGTTGCATGCCTCATTTTTTCGCTGATTATGGTCCCCGCCGGAAGAATGCAGGACAAAATCAGCCCACGATTTGTAGCAACAATAGGAGGCATCCTGGTTGGACTCGGGTTTATAATCGCTGCTATGACAACTTCACTCGCAGTCTTTGTTATTGGTTTTGGTGTACTCGCCGGTGCCGGCATAGGATTCGGCTATGCGTCCGCAACACCGCCCGCTGTAAAATGGTTCCCTGCGGCAAAAACAGGCCTTATCGCCGGAATAGTCGTTTCAGGTTTCGGACTGGCTTCGGTTTATGCAGCACCATTAACAGAAGCTTTGATAGTTAATCTTAGTTTTAAGACGGCAATTTTATTACTGGGCATTGCGTTTCTGATAGTCGTGGCCGGTCTTGCCCAGATACTAAAACCTCCACCGGCAGGTTATGTCCCCGCGGGTTCCACTCCGGTAAATCAAAACGCTACGTCTGCTAAAAAAGAGGATTTTTCTCCAAAAGAAATGCTTTCCACCATGCAATTCTATCTAATTTGGTTTATGTATGTATGTGGCGCCGGCGCAGGCCTTATGGTAATTTCAAAGCTTGCCGCAATTGCAGATAAACAAGTCGGAATATCTTTGGGATTTGTATTGGTTGCGGTACTTGCTATCGGCAATGGGGGCGGACGCATACTCGCAGGTATGCTTAGTGACAAAATTGGCCGAAAAGCTACCATGATTATCTGTTTTGTTTCTCAGGCTATTCTAATTTTCCTGCTTTCAAGAGCAAATGCTGAAAACTTCCTCGGTACAATTCCAACAATGGCTGTCATTTCAGCGCTTATCGGAGCAAATTACGGTGCCAACCTTTCGCTTTTCCCATCGATTACCAAAGACTTCTATGGCTTAAAGAACTTTGGCATGAACTATGGACTGGTATTTACTGCCTGGGGTGTTGGAGGCTTTATGCTTGCAAAGCTTGCAGGAGCTATGTATGTTAAATACCAAACGTTCGCTATTGCATATTACGGTGCTTCGGGCTTGCTAATCCTTGCGGCTATAATAACACTATTAGTCCAACCTCCGCATCACCAAATCGAAGCAACCGAAGCATAACTCGTAAATGAATATCTCTGATAAATCAAAAGGCCTGAATAAAAAAGTCAGGCCTTTTTTTATCCCCAAGGACAATTAAAGCCCGTGTATCGGAAAGACATTTGCCTTAATCGCCTCTATTGTTGCTTCTATTGCCGGTATCACCATTTCGCGTTGTGTCTGATTTACAACAAATGCTCTATCTCGCAGACCTCCCTGCCAATCCGTACTTTCGAGCATTACACCTCCAACGGCGTGATCCATATCACCGCTACTTCCCCCACCGGTAAAAATACTCCAAGCTAAAGCCCAGGCCCTGACGGTATTGTCGATATTGTAACCACCACCACCGGTTGCGACGATAGGTTTATTAAAACTTAACAAATGTTCAATAATATCACCATAAGTATTATTAGTAAGACATAGGTGTGCGAGTGGGTCGCCGGAAAGGGCATCGGCCCCTAATTCAAAAACAATAACATCCGGATTATACGCTGTAATCAATGGTAGAGCTAAACTCTCGAATGCCTTTATATACACTTCATCATAAGTCCCAATAGGAAGAGGAACGTTTACACAGTAACCCTTGCCTTGACCGCTGCCAATTTCATCCTCGCGCCCGGTTCCGGGATACAACGTTCCCGGACTCTCATGGAACGATATAGTCATCACATCGCTGCGGTCATAGAATCCGTACGCAACACCGTCACCGTGATGGACATCTACATCAAGATAAAGAACTCGTTTGCCTTCTTCTGCAAAGACCGTACAGGCCAAAGCTACATCATTGATATAGCAAAAGCCTGCCGCCTGTTCCGGCCTGGCATGATGAAATCCTCCCGATGGATTGAACGCTATGTCAACAGAATCTGAGAGAATCAGCTTTACGCCGGTGAGCGTAGCTCCTGTAGCCAGAACCGCATAATCATACATTCCCGCAAATACAGGACAATCCAGCGTCCCTATTCCCATATCCAGTGCTTCAGTATCCCACTTACCTTGCGCAGAAGTCTTTAATGCATGCAGATAACGGGCAGAGTGAAACTTTTTCAGAACAACCCTCTTGGCAGGTACCGGTGCTACTTCGCTCTTGTTATCTCCGGAGAGAAGATTCATGGAATTGATAATTTTTCTGACCTGGCCGGCCCGGTCCGTATTAAACGGACAATCCGGCGGATAGCTAAACTTCTCTAATTCCGTTGAATAAATAAAAGCTGCTTTTTTAGTTCCCAAATCCACTCCTATTGCTCCGGGGTCGTCAAATCGTAAGTTATGTCATAGGCATAGCCATCGAACTCAGTATTCACTTTGTAACCCGAGTTATGAAAAATAGCAAGCATTGGTTCATTGTTCGGCAATACTTTGGCGCAGAATCTTTTTACGCCACGACGCCTTGCAATTTGAGTAATGTAGTCCAGTAAAAAGGTCCCCATTCCCTTTTGTTGCCATTCATCCTGGACAAGGAAAGCTACCTCCGCAACCTGAGTCTGTGGGTCAAGAAAATACTGGGCAATAGCCACTATCTCTTCGCCTGAAACTCGGGGGATAAGCCCGACGATAGCTACATCCTGCCGATAATCTATATTGGTCAATCGTTGAATATCTCGATGAGGGAACACCATAGTATGAGCCATATAACGAGTTCGTACAGATTCCTCGCTCAACGAATAAAGCATTTCCGAAAGTGCTGGCTCATCGTTAGGTTTAACAGGTCTGAAAAATATTTCCGTGCCATCCCGCAAAGTCTCATAGCGTTCCAGCTCTTCCGGATAGCTGATATGCTCCCAGGCCATCTCTATCTGGTCTTCATAAATATATTTCTGGGTTTTTGCAGCTTGAATTAGCTCTTTTCGAAACTTGGGATGCGCAATACTAATCAGCTCAAGCACCCTTTCCCTGATGCTCTTGCCGTGCAAATATGCAATTCCATACTCGGTAACTACATAATGCACATCTCCTCGCGTTGTAACAACGCCGGCACCTTCAGTTAAATGCGGTACAATCCTGGAAACCTCTCCATTTCTCGCTGTAGAGGGCATAGCAATTATAGCTT
>JASFVS010000268.1:0-4545 GCA_050049715.1 Phycisphaerales bacterium | reverse complement strand
TCATCATCGGACAATGCTATTACCAGCGCAGGTGAAAAACTAATACAGCGCGCGTCATTCGAATCCAAAAGACAATCAAAAGCGCTCCGCGTCAACAGAGCCTCAGCGATAATCTCATCATGACTGCCTGCACAATCAAAATCCATAGCGAACGTAACATCAAGTGAATCGATATCGAGGTGATTAACTCCAAGCATATAAGGAATAAGTTCGAGTATCAACCTGTCCTGGCAATAAGCCATTTCAAAATCCGGGGGATTGGCCACCCCTGAACCGATACGGTCTACCTCAAGACTGACCCATCTGTATTGCCCGTTGTTACGGTCTTCTTCCAAATAGTATTCATTACTCTCACGCCGATAGAAACGACCCATAGATGGAAACTGCTTCTGGATGCGCTCGAAAAAGGACAGTATAGTATCACGTCCGGTCGGCAGATCCAGCTCGGTATTGATATACATATCGATATAAAAATCATCACAAAGCGAACTATAACTATTCAATGTCATCGCTAAAAACCTCCGGAGTATGTCCCTATAACACACTCCAAAATCTCTGCTAAAAAGAATCGAACCTCAAAATATTTAATCAACCGGGCAAACATTATACGTTCAAATACTCAGTTTACCAGACTTTTTCAGCTAAACTTTGAGGTTCCTCGCCGTAATTTCTCAGTATTTCGAAATATCCACCGGATTCCGGATTTTTTTCCAGCGTTTCCATTGTTGAATCCCACACTCTCCGGCAATAATTATCACACAGAACCACAAACCCGGCAAGAAATAAACTAAGCCTTTTCAGGTAGTTTCAACTCTGTAGCTATGGCTCCGATAGTTGATAAAATCGCAAAAATAAATACCCGCCAGATGCACGTGGCTATAATTCCGCCGTGATAGTTCATTATCGCCGAAATCGTAGTATAAATTACTGCGGCCATTACACCACAAACCGCTGCAATTGTTAATCGTCTGCCCAATGCCGCACCGCCACAGCCTAAAGTTACCACTGACCCACTAATTAACGCGCCCGGCACAAGAACCACGAGCCACCAAAGCATACCTGAAATCGATGATTCTCCAAAATTTTCAATATAAATAAACTCGGCCAATGCAAATAATCCTGCAACACCAATTGCACACAAACCTACGTGCCAATATCGTGGTTTCAAGGATGCTCGAAATTGCGTTTTTTTTCGCATTCGACGACGTATCGTCAAAGGCCAGTTATAGAACAAACGAAATACCCAATGCTCCAGCAAAGCACCACGCTCACCGAACACCGGCACAATATGCACCGCATCCGTCGCCCAGTGTGCCGCCATAAATCTTGCAAGGGCGGGATAGTGATGCGTCATCTGGATTGGGAAAGCCAGGTAACCTACATATTTGAAAAATCCCAAAAACACAGCGATATTGTAGTCCTTGAAATTCCGCTCACTGATAACCAGATATAACACATAAAGCCCCCGAACCAACGAGCCCGGCGAAATCGGCACAACCTGAAATAATGCGATAATACCCAGACCAATCCCCCATGCCTGCGCCCTCGGCATATCCGGATGTATGAAAACGAACATAGCCGCCAGCAGCACAGAAACAACCTGAGTCACCGGCAAAGTACAAATATGCACCGCCAAACTCTTGAGATATTTTTGTATAAATGGCTCATTAATCTGTGAGAGGATAATCCGGGCATCTTCATTGCTGAGTATATGCTTTTTTTGTCCAGTGGTTACCATTTCACGAAGCCATTGTTCCCGAAACTCTGCGTTAAAATACAATCTGACCGGACGAACGAATATATATATGAGCTTTTCTTTTCTGAATTCTTTATCCGTTAGAAACTTATGCAGGCCGACCGGTAAAATCGACAAGGGCAAATGGCATAAAAACAAATAAAAGCTTACAACTACCCTATAAGCTTTATCTTCATCAAGACGTCCCGCTCTGTGCCAAACGATAACCTTCTCAATAACCCTCGCTCTAACAGACCGTCTAAAGTAATCCCAGTTGCTCAGCATTTTCCCATAATGCCTGCGCCAATCCAGCCTGCCCCAAATTCGCCGAATAAATCTACCCAAAAACGGTATTACACCAATCACAAAAAATATCAGCGTCTTAATTTTACTGCCTCGCAGCTTCTGCTCGTGCTCAAAGTCAACCAAACCACGTATCTTCCATCCGGTTACCGCGCTTCCAAACATCGTTGACCATAACTTAGCGCTACAGAAAAGACGAACATGATTATGTGTAATATCAGGAATCGAATCCCGATAAACCCGCTCAGCAGTTTTGAGTTGCCTCAACATTTCACGCATATCGGCAAACTCATCGCTGTGCGCCTCGACAAAAGCTTCTAACTTGCCGACATCGCCCCTGTCGAATTGAACGACAGAGCCGCGCATAAGCCCTTTGCCTATCAACTTAAAATCGCCCGGGCTCATCGGCAAAAACGGCAATAATGTAAGCCCCGCCCGAAAATCAACCGCCACCAAACCTCCTGACGGATTGTCATCCGTTCCCTGGCGTTTGAGCACGTTCGGCTGGCTCTTGCAGGTTGACCACTCATACTGCCGTGCAAACTCATAACATCCCATATCGTGCAACAGCCTGACAAACTCACTCATAAACTTACGCTTCGCACGATATTCCGGCGAGCCGACCTGCTGTTCATCAATCAGCCTGCCATTGAGCCATTGCTTTAATAAATCCAGTCTGTCATCGACTTCAAGCCGCCATGTTCGTCCTTCAACCCACTCTCTTAACTCGCCGCAGCTACCCAGCTTTTCATCGATAAACATTGCATAGACATCAGCAACTGCGTTTTCATCTCCGAATCGAATCTTCGCTCCCCGCCGGATAAATTTCTGCCAGAGCGCCCCAGCTACGGCCGCCGATGGATTAACCTGAAGCTGGAACGGCCCCTGAAAACCAACCCAGTACAATAAATTACGAAACAAACGTGAAAAACCTGATGGGGGAATAAGAATCTTTAAAGCATAAGCCTGCCCCTCCTGCAATCCTTCTACCGCGCCTTCTATCGCCGTTAATTTAACAAGGTACACCTGTCCTGCAAATCCACCACCTATAAACTTCTCAACAACCAGATGTACCCGTGCCGTCTCCGCCTGCCCGAATCCGCTCACCTCATAAGTAAGCTCCGTGCCCGCATCGAACCGGCTGATTCGCATCGGCCTATACAATTGCTCGGCACGAATATCGGCCTCAAGTTCCCTGCAAAACTCAACGCTATATTCTACAGCCATTCTCGCTTTCTAACCTGCAAACAGTAAACTAACGCCCAATCCATAACAAAATGGTAATCAGCAAAACAACTCCCGCATACACCCCCGCCATTAAATCGTCCGCGAGCACCCCCCAGCCTTCGGGAAGATTCTCAAGTTCGTGAATCGGCCAAAGCTTAGTAATATCGAACAACCTGAACAAAAGAAAACCGCCTGTTGTAACGGCCCAGGTCTGCCATGTTGAAGAATTTCGCGGCAGCAGCATCGCGACAATTAAAAATGTAACCGCCTGGCCGGCCACTTCATCGACAACAACTTCGCGAGGGTCGGTTTTGCCGGTCAACGCAATTATATAAGGGACAAAACTCACACAAACAACAGAGCTTACCAGAATTAACGCCGCCATTACGATTAATATCAAGATACCGGACAATTGAAACTGATACATCAGTCCGAAGATAATCGCCGGCGGCAGCGAACCCCACGTCCCCGGCGCAACCGGCAGCCACCCTAACCCAAAACACGATGTCAGCAGTCTTTTCATAATCAAGGAAGGGTAACGGAAAGACTAAAATTAGTCAAAGGTTAGTTAATATTAAGCCTAATGTTTTATCTGGAAGTAATCCGGCATCAGTTCCGAATTACGGCAGATTCTTTTACAAAGAAGCTGCCTTTTTAACAAATAGCATTTGCAAATCGGCCTTGAAGTGGATACTATTCGTCTCAATGTAAATCGACAGGAGGAATTTGACGGGACTAGTATGAGCGAAGAATTCAGGCACAATGTAATCGCAATCGTTTATGATTTCGATGGAACGCTCACTCCCCAGCCGATGCAGGAATACACTGTTTTGCCGGAAATAGGCATCAAAGACGGAAAAAAGTTCTGGGAGCAGGTAAACCGGGAATCCGCACAAACGAACGGAGAAGGAATTGTAGCCTATATGCGTTTGATGCTCGAAAAATCCAGGTCCAAGAGTTTTCCAGTCACCGCTAAAAAGCTGAGGGAGCTGGCTAAAAATATCGACTATTTTCCGGGTGTTGAAACTTATTTTAAACGAATAAATGACTATATCAAAAAGCAATTCGGCCGGGATATAGAAGTCCGGCATTACGTAATCTCGGGTGGCTTAAAGGAGATAATCTCAGGAACAAGCATAGCTAAGTACTTTTACAAAGTATTTGCCTCGGAATATTATTACGATGAGTATGGAGCGGCAACTTTCCCGAACGTAGTAGTGAACGACACGCTAAAAACTCAGTTCATTTTCAGAATTAACAAAGGCAAAGAGAACCTGAAC
>JASFVS010000267.1:0-4546 GCA_050049715.1 Phycisphaerales bacterium | reverse complement strand
TGGCGGCACCGACGCGGCCAAACAGGTACAGCTAAAAATGCTCGAGGCCGGCAAAGATGTAGTTACCGCCAACAAAGCCCTCTTGGCCGAGTACGGCAATGAGCTTTACAGGGCCGCTCATAAAAATAATCGTTGTATAGCCTTCGAAGCCAGTTGCGCTGGTGGAATACCCCTTATCTCATCCATCAGAACAGGCCTGACCGCCAATAACATTACTGGAATGTACGGCATAGTCAACGGAACCTGCAACTATATCCTCTCGAACATGACCGCTCACGATGAGGATTTCTCGCAGGCCCTTTCTCAGGCCCAGCAAAAAGGTTACGCCGAGCCGGACCCGACACTGGATATCGATGGCAGTGACAGTGCCCACAAACTGGCGATTCTTTCTTCCATCGCCTTCGGCTATGAGATTACTCTCGATGATATTTACGTCGAGGGTATCGAAGCGATATCGAAATACGATATCCGCTACGGCAACGAAATGGGCTATTGTTTGAAATTACTGGCAATCGGACAAAAAGATGCGAATGACAGGATTTCTCTGCGTGTGCATCCGTCTTTCATTGCGAGGGACAATCCCCTCGCCCGCGTCGGTGGCCCGTTTAACGCCGTAAGCATATTCGGCAGCTCCGTCGGCCACGTAATGTTCTACGGCCGCGGCGCGGGAATGATGCCTACTGCAAGCGCCGTTGTAGCGGACATTATCGATGTGGCCCTGGGAAATTCCGCAACTACTTTCCGTCAGCTGAATATAAAAGACAGAAGCCAGACTGAACCGCTAATAGAAAAAATCGATAATCTTGTCAGCAGGTTTTATATCAGGATAATGTGCAAGGACCAGCCCGGCGTAATAGCCCAGTGGAGCAAAGTTCTCGCCGAGCATCAAATAAGCATTTCCGGCGCTTTGCAGCACGAAGGTAAAGGCCCGGACAATACTGTGCCGGTCGTCATCGCAACTCACCCGACCCCGCAGAAAAATGTCACGGCCGCTTTGGAAGATATGGAAAAACTCGATGGCATAGGCGGCAAGCCGGTTTGCATAAGAATTGTGGATGTCCCGGAGGATAAAGATTAGTGACTAAGTACGTCATAATAGTTCCTGATGGTGCGGCGGACGAGCCCCTGAAGCAGTTTGACAATAAAACTGTTATTGAAGCCGCCAAGACGCCCAATATGGACAAAATCAGCTCTGTCGGCAGACAGGGTCTTGTCCGGACAGTCCCCAAAAAAATGGAGCCCGGCAGCGATGTCGCTCAAATGAGCCTGCTGGGTTACGATCCGCGCAAGTATTACACCGGCCGGGCGCCGATTGAGGCGGCCGCACGCAATATCAAACTGTCCCTTGAGGACTGGGTTTTCAGATGCAATCTTATTACTATCGCCGACGGCGAAATGGCGGACCACAGTGCCGGCCATATCTCTAACGCCGAGGCCGAAAGTCTGATTAAGGAGCTGGATGAGCATCTTGGCAGCGAGCAGATTTGTTTCCATACCGGCGTAAGCTATCGGCACTTGATAGTTTTCAAGGGGCTTGATTTTGACGTTCGAACGTTTCCGCCACACGACTATATTGGTACGGCGATTGATAAGATTTTGCCACGAGGCAAAGGCGCCGAGCTGCTTATCGATTTGATGGCCCGCTCGCAGCAGATTTTTGTCAATCACGATATCAACAAAGTCAGAAGAGATCTGGACGAGAATCAGGTCAGTTCGATTTGGTTGTGGGGACATGGTAAAAGAGCGCAAATGGAACCTTTCCAGAAACGCTTTGGCCTCAAAGGTGCCACTATCACCGCTGTCGATTTGGTAAGAGGCCTGTCGAAACTGATAGGCTTCGACCTGATAGACGTTCCGGGCGCGACCGGCTTTATCGATACGAATTATCAGGGCAAAGGCTCGGCCGTGATTGAAGCCCTCAACGAATATGATATTGTTTTTGTTCATATAGAGGCGCCCGACGAGGCTGGCCATAGCGGCAACGCCGAGATGAAGAAAAAAGCAATCGAGCAAATAGATAAACATATTGTCGGCCCTGTTTTTGAGGCGCTTCAGAATTACAAAAGCTGGCGGATACTGGTAATGCCGGACCATCCGACCCCCGTAGGAAACGGTGCACACTCGTCTGATTTGGTTCCGTTCGCTTTGGCTGGTGACAGTATAAGCGGTATTTTGCATACCACTTTCGGCGAGACCAACGCCGCCAAGTCGGGATTTAAGATTGAAAACGGCTGTGAGCTCATGGAATATTTTTTGAAGAGCTAAAGTGAGTAGATAACTAATGCCGAGTTTCGTAAATGATATAGAAAGGGTAAATTTAGCAGGTTGACTATGCCAATAGTTGTACAAAAGTATGGCGGCACATCGGTTGCCGACGCTGAAAAGATTCGCCGGGCGGCCAAGCGGGTAATCAAAGCGATAGAAAACGGTTTCGGGGTCGTTGTTGTAGCATCGGCCCGGGGCAAACAGACCGACCAGCTCGTAAAGGACGCCCTGGAGCTTAATCCCAATCCGCCCAAACGCGAGATGGACCAGTTGCTCAGTACGGGTGAGCAGCAGACTGTTTCGCTTTTTGCTATGACTCTTGATGCCATGGGATATGATGCTATCAGTTTTACCGGCGCACAAATTCGAATGTTGACCGATGATGCCCATACGAAGGCAAGGATAAAGAGCATCGGGGCCGAACGGATTCACAGGCAATTGGACAAAGGCAAAGCCGTTATTGTAGCGGGCTTTCAGGGTATAGATGAGAATGAAAATATAACTACACTGGGCAGAGGCGGCTCGGATACGACCGCCGTTGCAATAGCCGCAGCGCTGGGGGCCGATGAATGTGAAATCTATACCGATGTCGATGGAATTTATACCGCCGACCCGCGGATATTCAAGAACGCCGCGAAGATGGACGAGATTAGTTACGATGAAATGCTCGAGCTGGCCAGTTTCGGGGCCGGCGTTATGCATCCCCGTGCGGTCGAGTTCGGTAAGAAATATGATGTTAAAATTCATGTAAGAAATAGCAGTAATGATACTAACGGGACAATAATTACCCACGAGGTGCCGCATATGGAAGGTGTAATAGTTTCGGGGGCCACAATACAAAAAGATATGGCGAAAATAAGCCTGGTCGGTCTTGATAATATTCCGGGTAACGCCGCAAAGGTGTTCGCCCATCTTGCAAAGGCCAAAGTAGTTGTCGATGATATTATCCAGACTGAAATCAGTGCCGAGAAGGCGAACTTGTCGTTTGTGGTTACCATTTCGGATTTGGACGCCGCCAAAAAGGCTGTGGAAGAAATCAAAAGCGAGGTAAATTGTGACAGCATTTTTGTTCGAGAAGATATTGCCGAGGTCTCCGTCGTCGGCATCGGTATGAGGACCCATTACGGCGTCGCCGAGAAGATGTTCGGCGCCCTGGCTGAGGCCCAGGTCAATATCGATTCGATTACAACAAGTGAGATTCGTATAAGCTGTTCCGTGGATGAAGACCAATCCGAGAAGGCGCTTGAAGCTGTTTGCCTTGCCTTTGAGCTTGACAAGCCGGCCAATCATCGAAGAAAAGGTTAACAAGGAAGTTACAAAACCAATAGTGGCTGATAAATATCCGCGAGTGTCTAAGCAAAGAAAAATCCCCTATGCAATGAGCAAATCCCGACGGGCAGGCCTGATAGCGCTGTGCCTGCTGGCGGCGGCATTATTTGTCTGGCTTGACCACAGCTTCGTAAGTCCTGGATGGCGTCCTCAACCAAAATCCGAAGAGCAGGCTCAAGCCCTCGATTTCGAAAGATATCACGCCAAAACCTTCACTGTCGTAAAAGTAGTCGATGGCGATACTATCGATGTTGATATCCCTGATGGCTCGGAGCGGCAGACCCGGATAAGGCTTTTAGGAGTTGATACGCCGGAAACCAAAAATCCCAAAGTCGGCGTGATGTATTTCGGTCCTGAGGCCGCTGCGTTTACATCGGGAATAGTGCTTGATAAGCCGGTGATGGTTTATCTCGACAGCAATAACAACACGCGAGGCAAATATGGCAGGTTGCTGGCCTATGTGAAAATGTCCGATGATAGATACCTGAACGAGGCATTGCTGACGGAGGGTTTTGCTTACGCCGATTTGCGATTTCGCCACAGTTTGTATAATAAGTATAAACAACTGGAAGCCGGCGCTCGCGGCCAAAATAAAGGTCTCTGGGAAAATGTAACACGCCCGCAGCTTCCCGAATGGCTCCGGCAGAGAAAACCGAAGATGCTAAACAGATAAGAATGCCAAATTGGTCCGTTCGGGTTTGTTTGTCTCATTTGGCCAAATGTCCATTTTTTTCATATTCTTTTTATTTCAAAGAGCTTACGTCGATTTTACCTATTTTAACTTTGGGTTTGTTTTGCATAAAAAGTCTGATTTGTCGAATGTTCTTTACAGATGTAGAGAACAGAAGATCCGTCTAAAGCCGGATTTCCGCTGCGCTCCAACACGACGGAAGACAGAATACAGAATAAAATTGTTGCTAAATTGCTATGTGCCTTTGCCACTTTGTACCTA
>JASFVS010000266.1:0-4549 GCA_050049715.1 Phycisphaerales bacterium | reverse complement strand
AATCAACTCTGATAAATATCGACTTAATTGAAATGTTGCTCAACCAAATCGGTTTGATAGCCAAACTTGTCGAGGAGAATAATCTGTTTTACGAAGTTCAGATGAAACACTACCGCGCGTGTGATCAAAGCGAGGTCGCTTTAAATTAACTTTCCCAATGATACTTGTTAATGTACTCGATTTGGAAAGTTTCTGCTATTTAATCTAATGTCAATGATGGTTAATGCCGCTGCAATGTGAGTAATTCAACTTATTTTCAACTCAGCAGATACAGTCCTATTGTTTTTGCAACATAGCGAATATATGCGGCTGCCAAACGGTATTCCTCTTCATCTGATATGTGCTCCACATTAGTGGAGTACCGGGAAATTTGATGAAATCCTTGATCGAATCGGGCGGCTAAGAGCCAGCCCAGAACTGGTGAGGCCAGGATAACCATCAATGGAGCAAAATCAGGATCGCTGAGGAGGAATCGCCGGTTGAAGTACGTGGAAAGAGTACCAAAATGGTAAATTCTCGGCGTTTTGTGCCTCCCTGATCGTAAAATTGGGCTAAATCATATTTAAAATTGTTGAAACTGAAACATATCAGAGGTTATTATGGAGACCAGGGTATGCAAAGGAGGCATTTAAGAAGTCATATGGGAAATGTCAGATTATTGATTATTGGAGAAAAGATGGTGATCAGTAAAAAATCTTCTGTTTTCTGTATTCTACATTCTGTGTTCTGGCGACTCATTAAGGAGCCATTATGAGTACTATTTACAACGACATTAAATACGCCACACGTCTGTTACTGAAACATCCCGGCTTCACGCTCATTGTCGTACTGACTCTGGCCATCGGTATCGGGGCCAATACCTCTATGTTCAGTGTAGTCAATACGGTTCTACTAAATCCCTTGCCATACCCGGATTTGGATCGTTTGGTTAGGGTGTTTGAGACTGAACCGGCAAGGGAAAGATTCCGTAACCCTGTATCCATTCCCAATTTTCTGGATTGGCAGAAACAGAGTCAATCCTTCGAATGTCTGGGATTGGTGAATTATGCTGGATATCCTTCAAATGTTTTGCTTGGGGAAGGCTCCTCCCGAGTGAAAACGTTGATAGCCTCCTCAACGTTGTTTTCTGCATTGGACGTTAAACCTGTTTTAGGGCGGATATTTACCGCTGAAGAGGACAAGCCCAATAGTGACTTGATGTCACTTTTGTCGTACGATTTATGGCAAAGTCAATTTGCGGCCGATCCGGACATCATAGGTCGTCAGGTCGCGGTAGACGGAGGACGTATACAGTGTACAGTGGTTGGCGTTCTGCCGGCGGACTTCCAATCCTCTTTTTGTGAAGGCTTTAAGGGGACTCAATGTTGGTTGTCTCTTAGCAGAATCAGGAACCGATTTGGTCAGCGACACAATCATACATCAATGGTTGTGGCGAAACTGAAACCGGGCGTTACATTGTCCCAGGCCCAAACGGAGATGGATGGGATTGCTGCACAAATGGCGACTCAATATGGAGGGGATAGGGGTGTTCGTATCGTTTCGTTGCGGGATGATCTAGTTAAGGATGTTGATACGATTCTGTGGATTCTTTTCGTCGCGGTGGGATTTCTGTTGATGATAGTGTGTGTCAATGTAGCGAATTTATTATTGACTAAGATATCGAGCAGAGACAGAGAGATGGCTGTCCGTGCTGCTTTGGGAGCAGGAAGATGGCGACTCATGCAGCAGGTGTTTATCGAGTCATTACTATTGGGGATATTGGGAGGTACATTAGGGATTTTACTGGCTTTTGGGGGGAACCAACTGTTGTTCGCCTGGCTGGGTGGCCGTATTCCCTGGATGGTCGAGCTTGCTATGGATGGTCGAGTCCTGACTTTTACGGCATTGGCCTGCCTGCTGTCCTGCGTGCTGTTTAGTTTGGCGCCGGCGATTCGTTTGCTGGGTTGCGAAGTCCTGCCTGTACTTCAGAACAGTGCGGGACGATCCACGAGTTCCCGTTATCGAGTACTTCAGGATGCCCTGGTGGTGATCCAGATTTCCATGGCCTTGGTGCTATTGGTGGGAGCGGGTTTACTTGGACGAAGTTTTGTTTCATTGATGCGAACCGATCTTGGTATGAAGCCGGAGAACGTTCTGACCTTTCAAGTTGATCTCCCGTTTGGGCAGTTCCCAGAGAATCGAACACGCAGTACCTTCCTGGATCGTGTAGAATCTGAACTGCAAGCTCTCCCAGGAGTGCGTGCAGTCGGATCAACCAGTCTTTTGTCCTTTACTGCCAGTTGGAACATGACTGGCTTTTCAGTGACAGAAGGTCTTTCGACACCGGCTGACGTCGAACGCACAGCACGTTTCCGAACGGTTTCCCCTGATTACTTCAAGAACATCGGTACGAAACTGGTAAAGGGGCGTTTCTTCAATGAACGCGACATACAGGGAACGGCTGGCAAGGTTATTGTCAATGAAACCATGGCTCAATATTTCTGGCCGGATCAGAATCCGTTGGGAACGCGCTTCGAGATCGATTTGGGTGTCGGAGGAAACACTCCCTCTTCTTATGAAATTGTCGGTATTGTTGCCGATTCCAAGCAGCAGATGATTCAGGGTGACATTGTGCCGGAAATGTCGGTCCCAAATGCACAGTTTCCACCCTTTGGGGCAATGTTTACAGTAAGGACCGATGTTGACCCTCTGAGTCAGGTCAAGGCAATCAGAGAACTTGTAACGAACCTGGACAAAACGGCTCCGATTTCAGACTTTCGTACCTTGCAGGGACGCATTAATGATACAATTTGGCGTGAGCGGTTTTCGCTGCTTCTATATGGGTTTTTCTCTGTGACGGCTTTGTTACTGGCTTCGCTGGGTGTGTATGGCGTGATGGCCTATGCAGTGAATTTACGTCAGCAGGAGATAGGTATCCGTATCGCTCTGGGCGCTCAACGCGGCAATGTGCTTGGCTTGATTCTTAAAAGGGGGTGCCTGCTGGCCGGCATAGGTATTGCCATCGGAATCTTTGGGGCATTGGCTGTTACCCGGATTATAGATTTCATGCTTTACCAGGTGAAGCCCCTTGATCCGGTGACCTTTGCCGTGGTTCCGTTGTTGTTGCTGGCAGTTAGCTTATTGGCCTGCTATGTGCCGGCCCGCAGGGCGACCAAGATCGATCCTATGGAAGCTCTCCGCTACGAGTAGCGGAGGGTTGTCGGTTGTCAGCAGCCGGTAGTCGGTGAAAAAAATAAAATTAATGAAACATATCTTCTAAAAGCTATTTCAAAACTGCCTAAAACGCCGTTTTAGGTGCTGAAAACGCAGTTATTTTTAGTTTTGAAACCAGTTCTAGTAACTTGAACACTTTTTTTGATCAGTAACTGGATTGGCTTTTAGGTATGGTATACTTAATCTCGTCCCTACTTCTTTTGAATAATGTATCTCCTATCAAATATCTGCTCCTGATTTTGTTATGATGTTTGTTCCTTAAATTAAGCATTTGTGATATACGATTGAAATTTTACTAAAATCATACGACATAAATATTTGAAGGATGATCAAAGTAGGTATGGAGAAAAAGTTTGAATTGCGTTTAAGGACTTAATTGCTATAATTCATATCGCGTATGTTGTGTGGTTTGTGCCACATACGATTTTTTACGGAATTTTAATTTTTGCTGAGGCACAAAGTGAAGTTTCAGGTTTTTAAGAACGGTAAACTTGTTGACAAATTCAAGCTATGCGGTGCTTATCTTTTCGGTGGTGATGGAATTGGTATCCGCCGGGCTCAGATAACCTTCAAAAACGGTATTATTGAGTGCAAGAGACCGAATCTGGAAACAGCGGGACTTGCTTTGTTGTGGCCGATTGATGGTTTTGGAAGGATACTTCTACCAACGACTTGCCTGCCGGAGAGAGAGCGTCCTTATAATTTGAATGTAGAGATAGCACGTGCGAAGTTGATGCAAATCGTTAACAAACGAGAAGACTGGTTGTTTTTTAGTAATATAGAAGGCCTGGCAGATATTTGTAAGGAGGGCCAGGATTTATTTATAAAGGCAATTCAAAATATTTCGGATGCCCCGCAGGCTTCCAAGCTTGCGGATGAGTCGCTCCAGAAAGCTATAGTATTTTCTGAAAAGATGGCAATTAAGCAGGCCGAGTCGCTTTTTGAGACAAGGGGCGAAAGCCATGGTTTTGGAAGGGGTTGTTTTGGTTGCAGAGTGGACCCTGCGGAGATTGGTAATCCTGTGTATATCGAGAAGCTTCTGGGATTATTCGGCTCTGTAACGATTCCGATTAACTGGGCCAAGATCGAATCACAAAAAGGTAATTTTGATTTTTCGACAATTGATGCGTGTGTTGATTTGCTTGGTCGGAAAAAATTGACACTCAGCGCAGGGCCATTACTTTGTTTCTCTAAAGAGTATTTGCCTAAGTGGCTGCTTCGCAGTGGAGCAGGTTTTGAAAAGATACGTGAAATGGCGTATCGGTTTATTTCAGAGGTGGTAACCCGATATAGTGGGGTCATTCGTGCGTGGTATGCTATAAGTGGTTTGAATGTG
>JASFVS010000037.1:0-14474 GCA_050049715.1 Phycisphaerales bacterium | reverse complement strand
GCTCCATCGTCGCGCGAGCTAACATAAAACGCCTGCAAGTTTCCAAAAGCTCCACCTCGACCTTTTTACGCAGCGGCTGAATATCCCGGGCAATCTGAATCAACTGCCGGGATATCTCATCTCTTTTCTCACTGAGCAGACGATGCCCGCGGCTGGCAAGCGCAACTCGCTTACGCAGCCTCAGCAGTTCCATCCTTGTCGCATTTACATTAGCTAACACTTACTTCGACCTCCTCGGCCTCGCCGTTTTCCTCTTTTTCAGACTCGTCCGAATCATCCTCTGCCTGTCCCGATTCCTCCGCTTTGCCCGCCGAATTTTTCTGCTGCGATGCACCCTTACGGAATTGCGGCATATATTTTTCTATGAGCTTGACATCGATACGCTTGAGTTCGGCGTTCTCGAACATACTGAGCAGCTCCCATCCGAGGTCGAGCGTCTGATGGACCGTGCGATTTTCATAATAGTCCTGCGAGACATACTCTGCCTCGAACTTATTTGCAAAGGTCATATACTTCTTATCTTCTTCCGAAAGTGCCGCCTCACCCATAATAGTCGCCAGCTCCTGGCATTCTTTCCCTCGTGCATAACCCGCATAAAGCTGATTATAAAGGTCCGCATGGTCCTCACGCGTCTTGCCTTCGCCGATACCCTTATCTTTAAGGCGCGAAAGACTCGGTAGCACATCGACCGGCGGCGACACGGCCTTTCTGTGTAACGACCGCGACAGAATTATCTGCCCTTCGGTAATATAACCCGTCAGGTCCGGCACCGGATGAGTCTTATCATCCTCCGGCATCGTTAGTACCGGCACCATCGTAATCGAGCCTTTTTTACCTTTGATTCGGCCGGCCCTTTCGTAAATAGTCGCAAGGTCCGTATAGAGATAACCCGGATACCCTCGCCGGCCGGGCACTTCCTTTCTGGCCGCACTGATTTCACGAAGCGCCTCACAATAGTTGGTCATATCGTTCAGGATAACCAGCACGTGCATATCCAGCTCGAACGCCAGATACTCCGCGGCCGTAAGTGCGAATCGCGGCGTCGCAATCCGCTCAATCGCCGGGTCGTTCGCTAAATTTACGAACATGACCGCACGCTCGATAGCGCCGGTCTGATGCAGGTCGTCGATAAAGAATTGTGCCGCCTCGAAAGTAATTCCCATCGCTGCGAATACTACCGCGAAGTCTTCGCCTTTTCCTAAAACGGTTGCCTGCCGAGCCAATTGAGCGGTTATCTGGTCATGCGGCAGGCCGGAGCCTGAAAATACCGGCAGTTTTTGCCCTCGCACCAGCGGATTTAAGCCGTCGATTGTCGATATGCCGGTCTGGATAAATTCGTTCGGATAATCGCGGGCGAAGGGATTAATCGGCTTGCTGTTAATGTCCAGTTTTTCCTGAGGTATAATAGCGGGTCCATCGTCTTTCGGCTCGCCAAGACCGTTGAAAACCCTGCCCAAAATATCAGGCGAAACCGCCAATTCCAGAGGCTTGGCTAAAAACCGAACGGTGCTCTTTTTAACATCAATACCCCGCGTGCCCTCGAAAACCTGAACAAGGACCTTATCATTCTCGACCTGCAGGATTTGGCCGTGACGGATTGAGCCGTCTCCGAGCTCGATATCGACAATGTGCCCGTACTTAGCTTCATCAACCATCTCGACCATCATCAAGGGACCGGAGATATCTATTACTGTTTGGTACTCTTTTATTGCCGGCATTTTAAACTCCCGTTTTGTTAATATGCGGATGCTTATATGAGCTTATTTGTTAACTCACTCATTTACCCATCCACTTAATTCGTCCATTCATCTACCGAATTTTCCATCTACTCATTCGTTTTATTTAAGAAACCGCCGAGGGCTGCAACTGTTTCATCTGCTCGTCGATTGTATTCCTTATCTCGGCAACTTTATTTACAGATTCATGCGGTATATATTTCGCTCTTGCGATTTCCTCACGGACAGGCAACTTAGAAATATCCGCCGTTTCGATGCCTGTCTCAATAGCCGCTAAAGCCCGTTTGTGGAAATGCAGAATATTCTTCAGCATTTCATACTGCTTGTTCATATCGGTAAACGTATCAATGTCATGGAAAGCATTCTGATGCAGAAAGTCTTCGCGTATGGACCTTGACGTCTCAAGCGCGAGCCTGTCCTGCGGCGACAGTGCCTCTGCACCGACCAGTCTGACTATCTCAAGAAGCTCGGCTTCCTGTTCGAGCAAACTCATCGCTTCTGTGGCCATTTTTTCCATCTCCCGGCCTTTGTCCTTGTCTTCGAAGCATTCCTTGAGATACTGCTTATAAAAACTGTACGAAGTGAGCCAGTCAATTGCCGGGAAGTGTCGCTGGTAGGCAAGCTCGCCTTTTAGTGACCAGAAAACTTTAACAACGTGCAGTGTTGCCTGGACGACGGAATCGGAAAGGTCGCCGCCGGGAGGGCTCACCGCGCCTATAATTGATAAGGCACCTTCTCTTTCGGGGCTGCCGCAGCACTGGACCCGGCCGGCTCTTTCGTAGAATGCCGCGATTCGAGCCGCTAAGTAGGCGGGGTAACCTTCCTCTGCGGGCATTTCTTCCAAGCGGGTCGATATTTCGCGCATCGCTTCGGCCCATCGGCTTGTGCTGTCGGCCATCAGGGCCACGACATAACCCATATCGCGGAAATACTCGGCTATTGTAATGCCGGTATAGACCGAAGCTTCTCTGGCGGCTACGGGCATGTTCGATGTGTTTGCAATCAGGACCGAACGTCTCATTAAAGGCTCGCCGCTGTGCGGGTCTTTCAATTCGGGAAATTCGGTCAGGACGTCGGTCATTTCATTGCCGCGTTCGCCGCAGCCGACGTAAACAACTAAATCGGCATCGACCCATTTTGCCAACTGGTGCTGAACGACTGTTTTGCCTGTTCCGAACGGCCCGGGTACGCAGGCAGTTCCGCCCTTGGTCGTCGGGAAGAAGGTGTCGATTACGCGCTGGCCTGTAACGAGAATGTGTTCCGGCGCGAGCCTTTTTGATGTCATTCTTGCATTGCGGACAGGCCATTTTTGCATTAATTTCAACTCGGTTTCGGTGCCGTCTTCTCCAACGACAACACCTATTGTTTCGACAACCGTGTAGTCACCTTCTTTTATTTTTTGTACGGTTCCCTCCACGTTCGCAGGGACCATAATCCTGTGCTCGACGAGCGACGTTTCCTGTACAGTGCCGACGATATCACCGGCGCTGACTTTTGTGCCATCACTGACCGTTGGCTTAAAGTGCCATTTCTTTTCTCTGTCCAGGCCGGGCATGTCGCTGCCCCTACTCATAAATTCGCCTTCGGCTTCCACAAGAGAGTCCAGCGGCCTTTGGATACCATCGTAAATACTTTCAATCAGGCCGGGGCCTAACTCAACACTCAGGGGCGCCTCGGTATCGACCACAGGCTCACCCGGGCCTATGCCGGTTGTTTCTTCATAGACCTGAATCGAGGCCCTGTCGCCATGCAACTCGACAATTTCGCCTATGATGTTCAATTCGCCTACACGAACGACATCGTACATTCGCGTGCCGGCCATACCTTCGGCGACAACGACAGGCCCTGCGACCTTGACTATTTTACCTTGTTTGTTTTCACTCATTATCCAAACCTTACTTTAATTGTTTTGCAGAATATTTATACCCGTAGCCATCTTAAGCATTTCTCCGAGGGAACGTGTTGCATAGCCCTCGGGTTCAGTGGTAAACGGTACAACCATAATGCAGGGTGTCGGTGCATCGTCATAGGCGGCGAAAACTTCTTCGGCCGTTTTGGCGATATTTTCCGCGATTACCACGAGCGCATACTTTTGGCTGATAATATTCTTTGCGCTTTCCGTAATGTCGTTTCGTTCTGCGCCTACCGCGTACGTGTCTACTCCGAGCGCCGAAAACGGCATCACAAAATTAGTGTCACCTAAAACCGCTATCTTTCCTTCCATAATTCGTTACTCGTTCCTCGTGAGTCGGGTTGCGGCTCACGAAATGCGGTCTAATATCAATTTCGTATCAAGGTGGTTTTTCTTTGCCGTCAATATCAGTCTAACCGTGCGGATTTCGTTTTCTTTCATCAGTAAATATGCTATGACCGGCTGAGGGCCGGCGGTAATCTGCACGGTCGATTTTAAGAATCCGGTTAAATATTCTTCGCACTGCTGCTCAATCCTAAGGAAAGATTTTTCCGAGGCCACATAATTAGCGCCTGTTTCAATAATTCGATTATAAGGAGTTGCAAAAAACAACGACCCTAATGTTTCGTAACCCTGCTCGTGGACGTGCCTGAATTTTTCCGATTCGATATAGCCGCCCTGCAAAAACACGTTTTTCTGTTCCGACTCGGTGAACTTGAGGCGGAGCATTGTGCGAATATTAGTCAGGTCAATCTGTATTCGAAAGAGATTAAGCAGGAAAACGCTTTTTAAAGAGTATGCCTGCTTAAGGTTGTGCTGCGCCTGCGCGCTATCGATTATATAATCGACCTGGCGGATATCTTTATTTTGATAATATGACAGAATCGCCTGCTCTGCGGCCTGATAGACGTAATCAGGGACCAAAGAGCGGTCGAACTTGCTTTCCTCGCCGAATATCTGCTCGAATAATTCGGGCGGTATGTTGCCGTCGCCGCTGTAATCAGTTCCAAGCGGTTTTTCGGTCAACGTTCGCCTGACCGCCAATCGCATGTTTGCAAAATCAGTTCGAGCTTTGAATAACTCAACAACACGCTCATCAAGCATTAAATCAGCGAACAATTGCCGCACCGCCGTTCTTCGCTCCAGCAGAAAGTCTTTTACTTCTGCAAAGTTCCCACCGCCCTGCGGCAATGCGTATTCTGATCCGCTTAATAAATCAGCGGCCTGCTCGAAACTTCCAGAGTTGGCCATATCGAGTAAAGTAGCTCTGCTTAGCATCTGAGTTTCAAGCGAGCGTACCTGCGCCGCCTGAAACGCGTATTGCCAGTCTTCTTCGCCGACTGACGGGAACGTGTGAAAATCAATAACAGGTTGTTCAGCAACTTTGGTCATTTATTTATTTTTCTGGATTCCTGCTTTCGCAGGAATGACAAACGGTTATTTAATTCTCAAACAGTATCTTTGCAAGGTCAATTTCCAGTTCCTTGCGTGCCAAATCGAGCAATACGTCAATAGAGACATTGGTTTTTATCTTTCCGCGTTTTAAGATAAATCCGGCCCCCAGATTCTGTTTTTCTTTGGACAATTTCAAATTGCCTTTGAAGCCGGGGCCTAATTCGCGGTTTACCTTCTTTATGAAATCGTGGTTGATACGTTTTTCGTTCGTATCGATAATCACCTCCTCGTCCCCGGTTTCAACGGCATCGAGAATCAGTTTTTTACAAAGCTCCTGATATTCCTTGTCCGGCAGATTTTGCATTTGCTGACGCGCCTGCTCGAGGACCTCGTCGAGTATTTTTCTCTTCTCGGCTAAATAGTCTTTTGCAATATCCATTCTGGCCGCTGCGAGGATATGGGATTTTTCGTCCTCGGCGGCCTTTTTTGCAAGAATCTCCGATTGCTTTTTGTATTCGTTCGATTCTTCGTTGATTTTGGCCTGCTCGGCAGCCTCTTTATCGTCGGCCTGCTGTTTTACCTTTTGGGCTTCCGCTCTGGCGTCGGCCAATATCTTCTCTACCACCTGTTCAGCTTCCATAATTTCGCTTCTCGCATATTATATGTCATTTACATTTTCAATATTAAGCTGCCGTGGGCCAGTTAATACCTTTTAGCAGAATAAACATTGTTACAAGCAATCCGAGAACGGCATAGACCTCAACCATAACGGCATAGACTACACCAGCCTTAAAAGCCATCTCCGGTTTTTTGGCCGCCATCAGAATACCGCCGGAACAGACCTTGCCCTGATGAATGGCGCTCATTAAGCCGGCAAAGGCAATGGGTAAACAAGCCGCCAGGACCTGCAGGCCAAGCTTTACCGTTAGTTCGGGCGGGCCACCCTCGCCGAAAAAGTTGAGATTGAGCATCACGAGGAATGCCGCCAAAAAGCCGTAGAATCCCTGCGTTCCGGGCAGCACCACCATAATGAACATCTGCCCGTATCTTTCCGGTTTTTCGCTCAACACTCCGGTAGCACTCCTGCCAGCGATACCAATGCCAATTGCCGAACCGATACCGGCGAACAAAGCCGCCATTCCTGCGCCTAACAAAGCCAATGTCATTCCATAATCCATTTTTCCTGACCTGCCTTTCCTTATCTTACAAAAACATCAGACATCTTTTTTGATATAAATGTGCTTATATCCTTTACTCAACGGCTCGAACGATTTTCCGCCGCCAACAATGAACTTCGGGAAAAATTCCACATACTGAAGTCTCAAAGTATGAACAAACGCACCTAACGCGTTTATTGCGATGTTAAATCCGTGCCCCCCGACGAGCACCAACACCATCGCAACAATACCTATGCCGTAAGGTATTTCACCAGCTATTTTAGCGATAATGTTTATTGCCATTGCCAGGCCGGCGGTGACCATACCAAGCGCCATCAATCTTAAGTAGCTGAGGACGTCGCCCATATAAAATATAGCGCTGAATAAATTATACACCCCCATACCTAACCTGCCACCCCAGCCGCCCTCGCGATGGCTGAGCAGCAAAATGACAGCCGCGGGGGCAAGGGCCAGGTAACCGAAGAGTTGACCAACTTCAGCCGAGACAGCGCCGAACCTGCTTGCCAGGTACAGGACAATCGAATTAATCATAATCAGCCAGGTCGCCTGGTCGCATATCGCTGCAACGTATTGCTTCTGTTTTAAATTATGTATAAATGCAATCACCAGCCCCGTCATAATCTGGAAATACCCAAGCCCCAGAGATAAATAAAAGAAAATCATCGGTTTCTCGAGCGGGTCAAACCACATCATCTTTTCCCTTAGCGGTTTCAACGGAGGTATGAACTGCTGTATTGCATCGCCGAACCATCCGCCGGTAAGGGCGCCCGCCAATACAGTAGCAGCAGAACAAATCCCTAACATCCACATCAGTTTTTTATCGCCCTGCATCTTCTTTATGAAGAAAATCATAAGAACAATCAGAACCAGACCGTAACCTGCATCGGTCAGACATAATCCGAAGAACAATGCGAAAAACGGCGCCAGAAATGCCGTCGGGTCAACTTCAAAATGTTGCGGCATACCGTATAGGCGGGTTATCACTTCAAAAGGTCTTATGGCCCTTTTATTTTCTATCTCGACGGGTATTTCTTCATCTTCGGCCGGTTCGATTTGTGTCAGGCTTGACGCCTCAAAGCCGGAGACTAATTTCTCCAGACGGGGGTAATCTTTTTTCTTCACCCAGCCTTCCAGAATGACCGTATGCTCGGTGGTCGGGGCGGTGTCCCTGGCCTGTTCTCTGCCCAGTAGATTTTTATGGTGGT
Source organism: Phycisphaerales bacterium (assembly GCA_050049715.1). Classification (GTDB taxonomy): domain Bacteria; phylum Planctomycetota; class Phycisphaerae; order Sedimentisphaerales; family Anaerobacaceae; genus NIOZ-UU13. The sequence goes on along the minus strand of JASFVS010000037.1, from coordinate 7,048 downwards.
CGCTTAGAATCTCGAGATTAAGCAGGTTCTCTGACAACGTTCGAGCATCCTGAGCGAGGTTTTGCAATTGTTGTTGCGCCTGATTAAGCTTTTTAATATGCTCATCAATTAATTCCGAGACTGTGCCCGTCATCGGCTCGAAGCTCACGGGCTCAAACTCGGCCGAACGCAGCAGCTTCTGCACCGCCTCGGCGTTTTCTTTCAAAGCGATGATAAGACAGGCGCACTTGCCGGCAGTATTTCCTATATGTTGAATTACTGCGCCGGGCTCGTTTAGCTGCCCTTTTGTTTGCTCGAAATTCTGGGCCGGTATCAATCCAGCCCAGCAAGCAGTATTATTAAGCCGGCCGAGCTCTTCTACGGGGCTTTCGAGAGAGTCCCACGGTTCGAGCATATCCAGAGTGCTGTGGAGGTGCTCAATTTCGCCCCTGGTTTTATCCATTGATGATTCAATCTGCTCGCACTGTTCGATTGTATTTGTTATTTTTTGGTTGGAAACGACTTTGTTATATGCTTGCTCGTCGATGACGGTGCGCGGTGCAAGAGCGGCGGCAAGGCCTTTTTTGGCCTGCGCGTAATTGTTAAGAAACGTAATGTTTTTTTCAAGCCGACCCAGCAGCTTTTCGATATCTTTCGAACGTTCGGCCGGGGCGCTTATATCGGGGAAATCTCTGCTGACCGCCGCCTGCTCGGCGTTTAGTATCTGGCAAATGCCCTCACCCTGCAGCGCTTCGAGGAGTTCGGAAGCCTGCGAACGGTGGCTGACAATCATAACTTTTGCCATTTGTGTAATGGCCATAGTTTAGCCTCTCAAGTACTCCATTACTTTTGCAGCCGCAGAGGCTATTTTGTTACCGGATTTGTCGCGCAACTGCCGGCGCTGGTTTTCGGCCTGCGATTTAAGGTTTTGGACTTCCGCCTCGGCCTCTGATCGTGCTTCAGCGACGGCGTCGTTGATTGCTTTCTTTCTCTGCTGTTCGGCCTGAGTCATAGCTGCGAGACGTTCCTCTTTGCCTTTCTCAGCCTGTTTGACCGATTCGGCTTTGGCTATCTCGATGATTTCCTGAGCCTGAGCCTCAGCCTGCTTTATCTTTTTTACTAATTCCATTTCTATCTCTGCTACTTAAGCCCCATATTATGTGGTTAAACTATACTATTATTCGGCAAATGACAACAAGTAACCGGAATAAAATTTTTGTTTATAAGAGTTTATCAACCTTTGAGGTTAGTTTTTTTACGTGGTCGAGGGATTTTTGAAATTGTTCCTGTTCGGACCGGTTCAAATCAAGCTCAATCACTTTTTCAACGCCGTTTTGGCCGAGGATTGCGGGGACCCCTACGAAATATCCCCCAACACTATACTCCGTTTCACAATAAGCACAGCATGGTATTACGGTTTTTTTATCTTTAAGTATCGCTTCGGCCATCTTGACTGCGGCGGCTGCGGGGGCGTAATACGCACTGTAGCCGAGTAAATTGACCACTTCTATGCCGCCTTCTCGCGTTCTTTCAATCAATTCGGCGATTTTCTCCTCATTGAGAAGCTCGTTAAGCGGGATGCCGCCGACGGATGTAAATCTGGGCAAAGGCACCATATCGTCGCCGTGTCCGCCCATCAGTACGCACTTGACGTCTTCTACGCTTACGCCCAGCTCAGAGGCGAGGAAGCAGCAGAATCTTGCCGAATCCAGGCCGCCCGCCATACCCATAATCTTGTTTTTGGCGAAATCCGTAACTTTCGCGGCGGCATAAACCATCGCGTCGAGGGGATTGCAAACCACGATAACAATACTATCAGAGCAGTATTTGGCCGTTTTTTCGCTGACGTCTCTGATAATTTGGGTATTTTTGGCGAGCAGGTCGTCCCGGCTCATGCCCGGTTTGCGGGGCAGGCCGCTCGTGATAATAACTATATCGCTGCCGGCTGTTTTTTCCCAGTCGCAGGTGCCTGTCAGGTCGCAGTCGTAAAGCTGAATGGGAGCGGCCTCGGCAATGTCAAGGGCCTTGCCTTCAGCAAGCCCTTCAACGATATCGAGCAGAACGATATCTCCGAGATGTTTCGTTGCGGCAATGTGAGCGGTCGTTGCGCCTACGTTACCGGCGCCTACTACTGTTATCCTGCTTCCTGCCATGTAAGTAACCTCAACAGATTCTATGCAATTCCCTTACTGTTATTTTACGCCGACACAACATTCACTGATGATACCATCAATCCAACATTTTTTAGCGAAGCCAAGATTATAAATGTTCAGCAGGATATTACTAATAAAAAACTGCAACATCAATCGGAAAATTTGACAGGCCGAATACGAGACGGAGCCTTTGTGCATTCATGTGCTTACAGCGAATCTTCTTGACAGATTGGCTTTAAATTGTATAATAATAATGGGTTTAGGGGTTTTGTGTGGAAGGATTCAAGGAGAATAAAGGGTATGCAATTCGGTCTTCTTAATTCCCACGACTCTTTTGGCGGCGGCGCTTTTGATGTATGCCTGTAAGGATATCGATTCAGGTAGATTAGTAGTTTAGAAAAGCAAGTTTTCAGGATATTTAATGAAACTCGCAAGTACAACTTTGGTTGTTGTTTTTGTAGTATTGCAGCTCTGCGGTAGCCTTTGGGCGCGGCCGATGACAGCAGACGAGGCTCAAAAGGTCGTGGCGGGAAGGCTTAAGGCCGATGCTCAACTGCCCGGTAATGCGCCAGGTAGGGACGTTTTAAGTGTCGAAACTTTCAGCGATGAAGAGGGCGGGACTGTTTATTATGTCGTCTATCTGCAACCTTCCGGATATGTGGTTGTCTCGGCGGACAATTCAATCGAGCCTATTATAGCTTTTGCCGGTGGTGGTGATTTCGAAGCGACGACCCAAAATCCCTTGTGGGCACTGGTAAACAATGACCTTAAAGGCCGAACCAGTGCTGTTCAGGATACATTCAACCTTCAGGCGGATGCCGCTGAGAGTCCGGCGAGAAAATGGAGATACTTAATAGACCTCGCGGAAGCACCGGATGATGGAATTGCTTTGATGGGGCTGGGAACGGTTAGCGATGTACGCGTGGAGCCGCTGGTGCGGAGCAAATGGGGCCAGCTTCACGATGCCTGCGGCGAGTATTGCTATAACTATTATACGCCGAGGCATTATTATTGCGGGTGCACGGCTACGGCTATGGCGCAATTGATGCGGTATCATGAGTATCCTGATGTGAATATGGAAATAGGCACGTCGCAATTCGAAATCAGAGTTGGCGATGTAGCGGGATTTGCACAAACTCTCGGCGGCGACGGCAATGGCGGGCCTTACAATTGGGAATTGATGGTTTATGAGCCTGGTTGCAGCACGACGCCGGAAAAGCGGCAGGCCATCGGCGCACTTTGCTATGATGCGGGGGTTGCGGCATTAACGGAATACTCGATTACCGGTTCGGCGTCCAGCCTGCGGGATGCAAGAGAGGCGCTGCTGGAAACATTCGGGTACAGCAATGCTGTTCGTGCCTTTCGCAGCGATAGTAATATCGAGGGGGATTGGCTGAACGATATGATTAACGCAAACCTCGATGGCGGTTATCCTGTAATCTTAGGTATAAAAAATACGGAAGCTGAAAATGGGCACGCCGCCCTGGCTGATGGTTATGGTTATGATTTGTCAACGCTATATCACCACCTTAATATGGGCTGGGAAGGAGTTGATGATGTATGGTATAACCTGCCTGATGTCAATTACATTCCATCAGGTTATTATGATGTTATTGAAGGATGCCTGTATAATATTTTCACATCCGGGACAGGTGAGATTATCAGCGGGCGGGTGACTGATATAAGCGGCAATCCCATCGGCGAAGCAATGGTGACGGCACAGGGAGGGAGCAGGGTTTATACCGCGGTGACGAACAGCAAAGGTATTTATGCACTTGTGGATGTGAGTGCTTATTCGACGTATAGTATCAGTGTGGCGAAGGCCGGTTTTACTTTTGACGTACAGAGTGTGGAGATTGAGAAATCGGGGAACTCAAGAAATTCGTCAGGGAATAAATGGGGCGTTAATTTCGTGGGGGATTATGTTTCGGCCTCGAATCCCGTTGTTTCGAATTGTTCAACGGAGGATTTTGAAACGGGGGATTTCAGTAGATTTGCGTGGGAGTATTCGGGAGACGGTAATTGGGAAGTTACGCCTGTGGAGAAGTATTCAGGAGCTTACAGCGCACAGGCCGGTCAGATTGGAAACGGGGGTAGTGTTAGTTTGATAGTGAATGTAGATTGTGTGGCCGGAGATGTCAAGTTCGCACGAAAGGTTTCCTCGGAGCTGGGGTTTGACTTTTTCAAGTTCTGTATCGATGGGGTGGAGGTTTACAGGTCATCAGGCATGAGAAAATGGGACGAAGTTTCGTTCCCGGTAGAAGCAGGTTCGAGAACATTTAAGTGGACGTATTCAAAGGACAGCTCTTTGTCCAGAGGCGATGACACCGTGTGGATTGACGATATAAAGTTCCCCATCGACTGCAATTAAAACTCACTTGATACACTAGTTCTTTATATTGAGCCGGAGGCTCCATACGACACGATGGACGATAGATAAAGTGGTATGGAGTAATGAAAATTAGTGGAATCCGCAGGCGGGGCAAAGCAGTAAATCAAAAATTAAAGTGAAAAATGTAAAACCGCAAATCAAAATTTGAAACGAGTCTCTTTCAATTCGGCTTCGCACCTTGGGCACAAGCATTTTCTGTAGGAACAGCGAATCAGGCCTGAAAAGTAGTTCGACCCTGTCAAACAAGAACCATTTCATCCATGCGGCACTATTTTAATCGGGAAGGTATTGCATCCATTCCGGCCAGTCATCCGGCGCCGCACCGCCAGCCTTCGTCCACGGACCCGTCTCATTATACTCACGGTTCCATTTCATCTGCCAAAGCCCTTTTAAGCGGACGTGCCGGACCGACCAATCCAGCATTGCTACATTAATCGCCTCACTATGCCGATTAAGGCAGAAACGTTTCATGTTGTCCCCGAAGCTGTAGCTCCACTCTCCCTCGAACTGAGGAGGTTCGTCGACATGGTGCGGTGCACCTCCCAGCCAGAGGCAATCGGCAAAAGCAGGAATGTAACTGGCCTGTTTGACATTCTTCGTTCGCCAGTTCATCGTTGTTGATGCCCCCCACTGCTCCTGCACACCGGGTGGAGGATTGAAAAGAAACTCGTTGATACCGTAGCTGCCGCTGTAGTCCTCGTATTGCCAGAGCAGGAACGTATCGCCCCAGTCGGCCTGGCCCACATCCTTGCGCTCACTGACCATCGGACAATACCGCATATCGCTTGCCTTATAGTATTGCTCGGTTGGTTCCATCCATTCGAAATATGTGCCGTCCCCGGCCATAAAATAGCCGTTGTTGTCGTCAGCATAGAAGTTCAGCACAAACCCCCACTGTTTCAGGTTCGACTGGCAAACGACCGACTTGGCCTGCTGCCGTACCCTTTGAAGAGCCGGCATAAGGATGGCCATTAGAAGAGCGATAATTGCAATGACCACTAACAGTTCGATTAAGGTAAAGGCGCGTCGTTTGGAATTCATAATTTACCTCCTTTCACCTCTGATAGTCCATTTACATTTTCCTTACGTACTGGAGTATGCTAATCATCATTATAACACACTTCAGCGAAATCAAAGAAATAAAAAGACCCCTGCGGCGCGGAGGGAAAGGAAAAAGCGAGATATCCGCAGGGGTTTGATGGCTATGTTGTTTTGCGTCTGCGCAGTTAGGTAATAAATTCTATTAGGTAATGAAAAAAGGCCGTGAGTGTTAAACTCACGACCCATTAAAATATCCATCTGATTATTATAATCAAGCTGCCGCGGATTACTTTGCATCTTTCAGAACGCCATTCTTCAAATAGTAGCGACTCGGCGTACGTTCATTATAGATGAAAACTTCAAATTTCTTTTCTTCTTCAATCATGTCCGGCTTACCAAGGCTCGCCAGCACCTCATCTTTCGTCATATTTTTTCGAGCCAGCCCATTCAAAATGGCAAAGCGGACCTCCTCGGATGTCTCCGGGTGAGAATCCAAATATTCCTCTTGGCGATTTGCTGCCGCCTGTCCTTCAGGCGTAAAATTAAAGTGGACTTTCTTGGGTTGTAATTCGTCACAGGCACCCGAAGCCATGTCAATGACTCCCCCTATAATACCTCCAAGTATAATATTGCCCCAAAACCAACCCTGAACTCCATGCTTAAGCTCTCTCTGCTGCGGCTCACAACCCGGGTATTCAGCAACCAAAGTGTGGTTCTGATTGCGGACCATGTCAAAACTGCCGGGAGTAGTTATAGACACGCCCGTATCCGACCTGACTTTTGCACCCGGCGGCTCTGATGTAACAGGGATATTTTGGAACTTGCCCGTCACAATTGAAGCACAACCAGACACCCACAGTGTTACAAAAAGTAACATAGCCACCAGTAATTTTTCTTTCATTTTTGCTCTCCAAATTAATACGGCTTTTTCCTGTTTCGAACGACACGCTGAAAGCGTAATAATATGTTTTGAGACAATTAAATCAAGAAAAAATGCAGCTAAATATTGTGTTTTAAATAAAAATTCTTTTAGAATTATCAAAAAGTGCCGAAATAAAGCAAGTCGCGGATTATTTCAAGGATTTTCAGGAAGGTTTCCTCCCTGTGCCACGTTCATTCGGTTTTTGATGTCGGCCGGCTTTCAAATGATTAATGATAAATGATTAGTGATTGAAATTGGTGCGAACCGGAGGCAGGAAAAGATTGACGGATATTTGGTGGTGGATTTTTGCAGTTTGCACTTTGCATTTTGATTTTTATTCTTCGCTATTTTCCTCTCCGGCGTCTCGCTGGGCGTCTAAAAGCTTTTGATTATAAACAAAGACTGTAATTTCCTGCTCGGAGGTTTTTTCACCTTCAAAAACTACAGTAATAAAATGCACGCCCATATCCTTCACTTTAGGTCTCCATTTAATGTAATCCTGGCCGTCTCTGTTTATTAATTTCATGCCGGAAGGATAAGGTTTTTTTAAGGAAATACGGC
>JASFVS010000265.1:0-4556 GCA_050049715.1 Phycisphaerales bacterium | reverse complement strand
CCCGCACTTCGTCCTTAAACAAGTCCCTTAACGGCTCAATCAACTCGAAGCCCATCTCGGCCGGCAGCCCTCCTACGTTGTGATGCAGCTTGATATTCGCCGCGGGATTGCCGTCTTTCGAGCCGGATTCTATAACGTCGGGGTACAGCGTTCCCTGAGCAAGAAACCTGGCATTCGGAATTTTTTTCGCTTCCGACTCGAAAGCTTTTATGAATTCAGAGCCGATTATCCTGCGTTTTTGCTGTGGATCTGTCACGCCGACCAAACCCTTTAAAAACTGCCTGGACCAGTTCACAACATGCAAATCCATATGAAAATGATTCCGGAATGTTGACACGACATTTTCACATTCGTTCTTTCGCAGCAGGCCGTTATCGACAAAAATACAAACGAGCTGGTCATTTATCGCCTTATGAATCAGCGACGCGACAACCGAAGAATCGACACCGCCGCTGAGCCCGCATATTACCTTTGCGTCACCGGCCTGTTGACGAACCGTTTCTACAGTTTCACTAACGAAATCGCTCATTTTCCAGTCGCCGCTGCAGCCGCAAATGTTATAGAGGAAATTCTTCAAAATCTGTGAACCTTTGGGAGTATGTGAAACTTCAGGGTGAAACTGGACGCCGAAAAACTTCGTTTTCTTGTGCCTTACCGCCGCATAGGGGCACGTACCGGTGGTTGCCAATTTGACAAAATCTCTGTTTAGTTCATCGATCTGGTCACCATGACTTGCCCATGCGGTGATTGAGTCCGATATGTTTGCGAACAAGTCGTTTTTATCAAGGATAGCCAGAGTGGTCCGCCCGTATTCACGTCTTGCGGCCGGAGCAATCTTTGCCCCCAGAATCTGACAGCCTAACTGCATCCCATAGCAAATACCCAGAATAGGCACGTCCAGCTCGAAGATTTTTTCATCACATCTTAGTGCATTTTCATCATAGACGCTTGCCGGCCCACCGGACAGTATCAGTCCTTTGACGCCGAGTTTCGATAGCTCTTCTGCCGGAGTGTTTGCGGGGAAAATTTGTGAGTATACGTTTTGTTCTCGCACTCTCCTCGCTATCAGCTGACCGTACTGACTGCCGAAATCTAAAATAGCAATTATTTCTCGACTCATATAACACGCCCGCCAGGACTCGAACCTGGGACCTACGGATTAGAAATCCGTTGCTCTGTCCAACTGAGCTACGGGCGCAACGCCGTGCTTATCAAGGCTCTGCAATGTCAAAACATTTTGTAAAATATAACCGCGCACTTTACACTTAAATCATTGATATTGCAAGAAGATTAAAGACAGACTTTAGGATACGTGGGTTGTATAGATAACAGTAAAACCTGTGCTCTTGTCCTGCGGCGAGTTGCTTTAACCATTTTCCCAGTATAAGGCAGTGAACCGGTTTGCGTGTGCTGTGAATCTACAAATGGTTGAGCTGGCACGATGGTATCCGGACATAGTTATAGAGAACACTTGTTTTGATATTTTGATGTGCACCAGGTTTTCTTGCCTGTGAATAAGGGAAATTTTCCAAATGTAAAAAAGAAATAAGTTAGCTGAAAGGCCGGATGTGGTATATCAGGTTATTCTTGGCCACGCTTATTAAATACCGGGTGTTTTTGTGGGTGTTGTTTAGAGAAAATAGGAGGTGCGTGAAAAACGAATTGTTCTAAACATAGGGAAATTCTTATAAAAATTCGTTAAAAAACAATGTTACACGGAGACATTCCCTGAATTTCAAAGCGATAAGAATTCGAAGAAAAACCCCTTGAATCTGTAAAAATAGGAATGTGGAGACAAAAATTTTTTTGATTTACGCCTGCGCGCATGTCATGTAATTCGGCCAATTCTGTAGCCATCTGAGATAAGTTGTCACATTCGCCTTTGTTCTTTGTAAATTCTTTTGTTGCAAGAAGTTATGTGGATTGTAGGATTGATTACCTTGATTTGGAAGGCGGAATTTGAGAAAATCAGTGTCCGAAAAAAATGTGAAATATAGCAAGTCTTGGGAAAATGGGCAAAAATACCATTGACATAATATGGAGGATTAGGTAAAATAATGAAAATTGCCTTGGGTGCAAAAAAGTTTATAAGGCACATTTTGCATTTTAACTATTGACAAAGAAATAAAAAACTGGTAGATTCGACTGTTAGCAAAGCATGCAATTGGATACGAGTTGTTCGTTTGTTTAGGATGCTTTGCTTGACCGACGCGGATTTCTTGGTACCGGTCAGGAGATGAGGATAACGTGATGGTGAGGAGAGATGAAAAGATCGTTTGATTCCCTTCTTATAACCACACTATTAACCAGTCTGAAGTTGCTTCGCCGGATACAGCGAAGCGATGAGCTGTGCAGTTAATATTACGGCTAACAAATGCCGGCACAGCAAGGAAAAAGTTAATACGTCTGAAATCCAACGGACTGGAAATGTAACTTAGTTCGCTATTGGTCGTTAGCGAGAAAAAGTTGTCGTCTGGTAGTTTTCGGGGGAGAGAACGATGAAGAAATTAATAACGACTTGTTTGATAGCTTTGATAATTTTAGGAACGGTTGGAGTTGCTGAGGCCTACGTTGATCCTTACGTTAGCGTTACCACTACTTCAAGCACGCTTGAATTTGGAAGGGCTACTTTTGCAGAAGGTTCGAGTAAGCCCGGAAAGGCTTTATTCCCGAACGTTTTATATTCGGCCTCTGCATCATTGACAGTGAAAGTGGATTCTAATTGTATGCACGGCGCGATAGCAGTCTCTATGACAGAGTTGAAACACTCAGGAGGTAAAACTATACCGCTTGAACGCATAGCTATGAAGGCACCCACGACCAGCGGATATGTGCCGTTGGTGAAGCCTGTGATAATATCTGACCCTCAAGCGGGGCCACACAACATTGATTTGGAATTTAGGGTTGAGCGTGTGTTGCGTGACCGCGCCGGAAAATATTCCGGAAATATTATTTTAACTATGTTGCCGCTACCTTTGGAATAGTGCGGGCAAATTAAAAAGTAAATAATACGCTATTATGAGAGATTATAAATGCCCAGGGTTTGTGGAAATATGTTGTTCGAAATAGACGACCCCTTCCTTGACAAGGGTAGGGAGAAAGGAGGTGTGAGGTAGTTAAAGTGTGATGACTCGCAGGCGAATGGATGCTTGCGGGCCGCCTGAAGAAGCAGGCTCGGTCTTGAGGCGGAAAGGCGATTGAATCTCTGGAATAGCCGGAGTGAAAATCGTAATACTTTTGGGCCCCGATCCGGAAAGACAGTAAAGCGGGCATCATTGCCGGAGTCGGACAAGAGGTTTTAAGCCCGCTGAACGTTTGGCTCAGGACTTTGTTGGACCTGAGTGAAGGAAATGTTTTGATTAGCTCCACAGGCCAATGTTGGCCCTTAAAGGAGCGAGGGTTAAGAAAGGGAAATGAAAATGTTGAAAAAATGTATTGTTGCAATTGCAGTCGTAGCTCTGTTGGCGACCGTGGTACAAGCAGGCGCAGTTAATCCGATCAAAAAAGATCACGATTGGCCCTGGACCTACAAAGCACTCGACATATGCAAGATACCTGTGTATATGGATGTAGGTCACTATGTAGAGATTATTGATTGTGGAGACTTAGAGATCGTCTTGGTACAGGTTGACTGTGAGAGTATTGGTAAGAATCCGGTAGATGACTTCCCATGCTATCAGGATTGTGTGAAGTTTAAAGCCAGAGCTAACTTCGACGCAATATTCGGCGCCAATTTAACCAAGAGTGATGGCGAAGGCCCGATAGTAGAATTACTATCAGACACTGACGTTTTCTGGATTGGTGGGAGCACTATCGTCGGCGATGGCACAGACCATGAATTGGAAGTTTGCATCAATGCCTGGAATACAGAAATTTGGAAATCCGGCGCACCTGGCGACAAGATACTTGTTGGTGAGCTGGTGATTACAGTAAAACCGCCGGACACTATTTAGTAGTAGCAGAGATGCATAATACTTTAGAAGCTTCTCTAAGTAGGGCGATTGATTAAAGTCAACTTTAAGAGAACGTCCGAAAATCTTCTACTGAAGGCTGTTGAAAAAGGATGTTGATAAGGAGGGACGGATTTTAAATCCGCCCTCCTTATTTTTTATAAACATTTTCGTGAATTTGGGCGTTTTGGGCAGTTTAGACTTGACATTTAGAAAAAAAAATGATAAACTTGGTAATGATTTATTGTAGACTTAAGTCTATATAGCAAGGAGGTGGGTAACCACTTTTATCAATGGATTGAATGGCTGATATGGCGGCATTATGGGGATTTCACAAGGAATTATAAAAAGTAAGGGATTTAAATTGCCGAAAAGGTAAAAGCCTCGATATTGGATGGAAATCACGAAAATTTGTCTTGGAGATGTGATAATAGTACCTTGGAATTATCTAATAAGATGTTGTTTGACTTATTGCTTGTGAGCTCGCAGTTGGAGCGAGTGGTTTGGAGATAACAAGATGAGAAAGCGAAATGTAATCAATCATTTGGTTTTCATTACTGTAATCGCAGTTATTTTGCTTTTTAGCACAGAACGAGCATTTGGACA
>JASFVS010000036.1:0-14489 GCA_050049715.1 Phycisphaerales bacterium | reverse complement strand
GGTAACAACAAAGGAGCCGAAGATTCCTTACCGAGAAACAATCACCGCCAAAGCCGAAGGCCACTATCGCCACAAAAAGCAGACCGGCGGAGCAGGCCAGTTCGGCGAAGTTTATCTCCGTGTCGAGCCTGCCGAGCGCAATTCCGACCCGCCCATGCAGTTTAGCTGGGATATCTTCGGCGGCTCAATACCCGGCCAGTTCGAACCGGCTGTCGTAAAAGGCATCAACGACGTAATGCAGGCCGGAGTCGTCGCAGGATTTCCGTTACAGGACGTAGCAGTCTCCGTGTACGACGGCAAGCACCATCCGGTCGACTCTAAAGAAGTGGCGTTCCGCGCTGCCGGAAAAGGCGCTTTTATTGATGCCATTGAAAAAGCAAAGCCCGTCCTGCTCGAGCCGATAGTAAATATGGAAGTCACAATCCCCGCCGACAACATGGGTGATATCGCAGGCGACCTCGCCTCCAAACGCGGCAGAGTACAGGGCCAGGACATGCTGCCCGGCAATTACATTGCCATTAAGGCCCAGGTCCCGCTCTCGGAAGTCACGCAGTACAACAGCCAGCTAAAAAGTGTTACCGGCGGACGCGGCAGCTATTCGATGACACTAAGCCATTACGAAATCGTCCCGCCCAACGTCCAGCAGCAAATCGTCGCCGCATACGCAAAACAAAAACAAAGCGAATAAGTAATCGTTATGTACTAACCCCGTTTTAGAATGAAAAGTCGGCCGCTACAGGATGCATTTTTAGTTTACCGCCTTTTTCTTCAATGTTTCATTTGCATAATATAAGGATTGATTGTAGAAATCACTTCAATTTCCTCCGGAAGGATGCATTAGGGGTTCCGGCTCGATAACACAAGCAGGTGCATCGACTGCTTTCGTCCTTGCGCGCAGCACACGTCTGAATATTCCAGTGGCATAGGGCATCAGACCCAAACGGATAATGGCAATCCATAACGGGTCCATCTTCATCCACCCGATGTTATAGGCTATACGCTTGGCCATGCCGGATAGACCAAGTGATCTACGAATGATGGAGCTATAGGTAATAAACTCTCGATAAGCCCGCTTGTGGCCGGACTCAAGCTGTTCGGGTGTCATATGCAGGGGACGAAACACAGCGTGGTCGGTATCGTAGTACTCCCACTTGCGATGCAGGATTCGGCCGTCAGCATCAAGACGCTCGAATGTCCGCGTACCAGGCAAAGGTGTGAGCACGTGAAATGTGGCTGTGAGCATCTTTCCCTTGATGGCGAATTCAACGGTACGTTTGAATACATCCGGCCCGTCACAGTCAAAGCCGAAAACGAAACTACCATTGATCATAATACCCGAATCATGAAAGCGCTGGCAGGCATCGAGATAATTCGTCGTTGCGTTAACGCTCTTGTTATTCCCCCGCATACTCCCGGGTGAGACCGATTCAAAACCCACAAACAGACTACGGCAACCGGCCTCATAAGCCTCATCCAGAAAACGTGGATCCCGCGTTACATCGAGCGACCCGGCCGCCTGCCACACTATACCCGAACCGCGCAGCACATCGAAAAGGGCGCGCGCGTGTTGTCGGTTCGCCAGCAGGTTATCGTCAAGAAAAAAGACCATACCATCCTCGACCGTTTCCAATTCCCGCTCGATCTCCGCGATCGGTCGGGCTTCATAGTACTTAGGACCCCAAAAGCTGCTTTTATAACAGAAGTCGCACGAATGGGGACAGCCGCGAGATGTCACCATGGTGTTACGGATGAGATAGGCGTATGGATTCATCAAGTCTCTTCGGGGCAGGGGGACCAGAGCGGCCGACCCGGGACATTTACCTTGATATATCCCTTTCAGTCGGCCACTCTCGAAATCCTCAAGCACCTCAGGCCAGATTGTTTCGGCAGGACCCGTGCAGATCGCATCGGCGTGTTGTATGGCCTCGTGGGGCAGACTCGTCGGATGCAGACCGCCAAGGATGACCTTTGCCCCACGCGAGCGCCAATACGCCGCCAGTTCATACGCCCGACCGGCACAGGAGATATACGTCTGGATACCGACAAGGTCAATATGCCCTTCAACCTCGGAGCTTTCGACATGCTCATCCCGGACCAGGATATCCCACTTGTCCTCGGGCGTCATCCCGGCAATGGTCAGTAAACTTAAAGGTGGAAAACGCGAGTACTTAATCAGGCGGAACGCATAATTATCAAGTTGTTGGAGTGATGGCAGAATTAATAGAAGTCGACGTTTCATGATATCTCCTTTGCGATATTATGTACTTTGCGATACAAAGTATATATTCAAAAATATATACGGTCCAGTGTCATCCTTGTTCATCCACCGCCTCATCTTTCTTCTGAATAATCTTCCGAAGTGTCTCGACATAACCCCGAAATGCCTTCTGTCCCTGGCGAGTCAGCCGCATAGTCGTATACGGCCGGCGCCACTTGAAAGTTTTTGCGATTTCTATGTATCCAGCCTTTTGAAGATTCGTTGCATGTGCGCTCAGGTTGCCGTCACTCAACCCGAGCGTAGACTTCAGTTCGTTAAAGCTCATCTCGGGCGCAACAGCGAGCGCAGACACAATAGCCAGGCGCACCCGCTCATGAATCACCGGATCAATATCATCAGGTTTGATTGAATCATTCATGTCGGCAGCCCTGCCCTTCGCTTACGCATAACAAATAGGCCAAACACGATATGGAACAATCCGAATGACAGCGCCGCCGTAATAACACCGTACTGTTGAAAGAAACTAATCGAAGCCACCCCCGCGGCAATAAAAACCAGCCCCAGAACCCTTGGAGCACGGATTGAAAACAGTCCGGCCGTATAAATCCCTGTTCCGTAAAGCATCATCCAGAACGGCGCGATGTATTGAATCTCCTGCGTTCGCAGCTCGCTCGGTGCCAGAAACTTGATGGTCAGGACCATAGCAATCACAACACTGGGAGTCAGCGAGAAGAATGCAAGCTTGGCCGAACGCCCTGTAGGTGAGACACCCTGCCGTTTTGCCTGCAACTGGGCAAAGTGAATTTCGACAACAATACCACCAATCCCGACCAGAAACCACATTACACAGAAGGCAATCTGCCAGTTGAGAGTAAGGTCCAGCAGCGAGGCAAAGTCAATCGGCGTAAAACTCGGATTGCCGATCGAGCGAAACATAAGATAGCTAACCACACAGCCGACAAGCACCATCAAACCGCCCATGATTGCCGAAGTGCCCGGCAAAATCGTCCACAGGGTGGCCCGTTCCATAATGCGTTGAATCTCCTGCATTCGGACCTGTGCTTCATCATGATCCATAACTAATACCTCCACAAAATTATATTCACTTTATTATACAAAGTAGTTTATCAAGTGGAGAATTCTCTTGCAAGTAAATTTTTTATTTTTTTGAGGAAATTATCTCGGAGCCAGAAGTGTATTTACTATCAGTAACTGATGCATTCTTAATGTAGGTTTACCCGGCTTTATGTATTTGGAAAATGACTAACTAAAAGATATTTATTTTTGTACTAAATTTATCCCTCGTCCTCCGGTTCACTCGGCATATTCTCCATTTCCCAGTAGCTCATAAACAACTCCAGGTCTAAAATATCGACTATGCCGTCGCCATCAGGCTGCGGAGCTATGTCGCATAATGGTTCATCCGTTCCCCAAAATTCAATGAGTATAACCAGGTCATCTAAGTCCACATCTCCATCAAGCTCAAAGTCACACGGTATGACATTAACTACGCCTGACTGAATAAGTTCGATTCCTTCATCCATGCCGAGGTTCCGGCTGTACTGCTTATCCGTTGAGTTATTCCAGTGTTCATGCACACCGAGGCTGGCCAATGATATTCCATCCCGTTCGGGGTCATAGAACGTTCCCGATGGTGGATTATTAGCCATTGCCGCCTCATGCAAATAATCGTGAGCACCGGACATATGGGGATAGTCACTCCATTCCGTGTACAAAAAGTCAAAGCATACCGAGTCAATCGCAACCTGGTCCATTGAAAGAAATATACTCGAAGGCCAGTCGTCGTTGAAAGGTTCCATTTGCCATTTACTCGGTCGCGAATCCCAGTTAATTCCTGCGAAGAGTCCGTCGACTAAGCAAAGCAATGTCTTGCCGCCCAATTGCTCATGGCCCATCAAGTCAACAAGGCAGCGATAATTACCCATCCCTCGAATATTGTTTGGCAGAGTAGTATGCATATTGTACCAGTTGCGTGAATTTGGTTGGTCTCCTGCATCAGGATTCCTTATGAGTGAACCATAATGATTTTTGGCGCATACCGTTATACCACCTGAGTTGTGGCTTTTCATAACAGGGAAATTTATAAAATAATCGGCCTGTGCGAAACACATAGGTATGTGGTCCTGTTCTGTAACGCCCGCCCAGTGTCTTGAGTCCGGGTCACTCCAGTTAAACTCAACACTCGACCACTGCGACTGGGTCCGCCCTTTGCCGCCAACTCTCGCGATATAGACCACACCGGGACAATTCGGCTCGACCATATCATACCAGTAGTTTGGCATAATCCTGCCCGGGTCACCGATCGAAATATCGCCCGGAGCTACCCCTACAACATCTATCAACTGCTTTAGTAGAGCAATAGTCAGCTGAGGTGAATTACCGATATAATTCAAAAGATTGCTTCTTTTATCCATCGTCGCCGAATTCGCGTTATAGCTTAGTGTATGATTGACTTTGATGCCTATTTTCTCGCCGGGCCTGTAGCCTATATCTCCTTTACCTCGCTGCTGATTAAAATGCCGGAATATTACGTCCCATGCAGCTACGTCTGTTTGTTCACCTGCCAGAGAACGGATAGCTGTTGACATCATTCCATCGACAACCGCCTGGTCGGTGTGGTCATGTTCATACCAGTGTTCGCTTTGATTACGATTAAGATAGGGCCAGTCTGTGGCATTCGGGTCATGAATCCAGACAACACGTCCGGGATTAACTCCTTTGGCCGCACCAATCGGGACGTCTAAAATCCAGGGATCCTGTGCAAGAACTAATTTCTCTCCTGTGTTACTCATTGCTACCCAGATAAAGAAGATGCTGATGAATATGAATACAGCGGCCAGAACGTAGCGTGTCTTTGTTAAGCAATTCTTTGCCTTACGAAATGCAACTATTGAGCCTATAGCGCCTGTAAGCCAGATAATAAAACCCGAAGCAAGAGGAAAGGCCACCCGCTGGCAGGGATAAGTAGCGCGAGAGGGTTTTGGTATGACTCGCACAAGAAACCAGAGCAGTGCAACAAAGCCTGTGAAAGGGACAAGCCATATAGCCCATCGTTTTTTTGGCTTTTTCTTTATCGGCTTGCCGGTTTTCGGGCATGTATCAAATGAGTTTTTTTCAGGCTGTTCTGAATGATACATAAACAATACCCTCCTTTATTAAGTTAGCAGTTGGGCAACTTTACGATAATCTGTCTTATACTGACATCTCTCAATTAAACGCTTAATAAACTTAATTTCTTCTATTCAAATTTAATAAACGGACAAGTCATTATATCAAAAAAGTAGAGATTTTTCAAGCATTGGCATGTGATATCCCGCTTCAGATTGAACTGTAAAAAAAACCGGAATTCCTCGAAATATCACCACCTATTAATCTTCCCTTTGCGTCAAAAAAATAAGATTACTTTCGACGTTTTCACCGCCAAAAAAGGTGATATTGAATATTTTTTTCAAAACTACGAATTTTTTCGTTGATTTCTACGAAGACTTTCGTACAATATTGCCGAAGGATAAATAAATCGCACATTAAAAGGAGCATTGACATGGCAAGATACAAAAACTCAAGACCGACCGACAGGGAGCTGACAATCCTCAGAATACTATGGAACAACGGCCCCAGCACTGTCCGGCAGGTCAACGAGGCAATGAACGAAGATGAAAACACCGGCTACACAACCACCTTGAAGCTAATGCAGATAATGACCGAAAAAGGTCTTCTCCATAGAGACGAATCTCAGTTCAAACACGTTTACAAGCCGGCAATCACAGAAGAAAAAACACAAAAGCAGTTGGTAGGCGACTTACTTGAAAAAGCATTCTCCGGCTCAGCAGAAAAACTCGTCATGCGTGCACTTTCCGCCAAAAAGGTATCATCAAAAGAGCTTGCCAAAATAAAAAAGCTGCTCAATAAATTCAAGGGAGAATAATCATGTTATCGTTACAAAGCATCCTTTCACAGGAAGCAATACAAAAACTCGGCTGGACACTTGTCCATTTCATCTGGCAGGCGGCGACGGTCGCATTACTATTGGCAATTATTCTAAAACTGTTGCGAAAATCCTCGTCTTCTTTGCGTTATATAATTGCCTGTCTGGCTCTGGCTCTGGTTGTGCTGTTACCTGCTGTCACAATCGGTTTTATACCTGTTTCAACTCCACAACCGGCCGCTCAAATCGAAATGATGCCTCTACCCGCCTTCACCCCGTCCGAACTAACACCTCCGGCGGAAATAACTATACTGGATGAGCCTACCCAGCCTGAAAGCGCCACCCCGGCCGCTTCTGTATCCCTGATACAGCGAGCCGCCGAATTTTTCGAACCCACACTGCCTTACATAGTCTCAGGATGGCTAATTGGAGTATTCGGCCTCTCACTATGGCACTTAGGCGGCTGGGCACAACTGCAAAGGCTAAGAAGAAAACTGGTCAAAAAGGTAGATGATACGCTTTACACCAAACTCGACCTCTTATCTCGAAGACTCCACCTCAACCAAACCGTACAACTGCTCGAATCCACCCTCGTTCAAATACCGACCGTCGTCGGCTGGATTCGCCCCGTGATACTATTACCCGCAAGCGCCCTGACCGGCCTGGCTTCCGAACAATTAGAAGCCATCCTCGCGCACGAGCTGGCCCACATCAAAAGGTACGACTATCTGGTTAACATTCTGCAAACGATTGTCGAGATTCTCGGCTTCTACCACCCTGCTGTCTGGTGGATTTCACACAAGATTCGCGCCGAACGGGAAAACTGCTGCGACGATTTGGCCGTAAACATCTCCGGCGACCGTGTCTGCTACGCAAGGGCGTTAACCTCAATGGAAGAAATACGAACCGCTCGCGGCCAACTGGCCGTTGCCGTAACAGGCGGCAGCCTTTTCCAGAGGATTTACCGCCTAGTCGGCAAAGACTCAACAGAAAAAACCCCCTCAAGCTGGATACCCGCAGCAACTGCAATCCTGCTGATTATAGCAATAATAATACCAACCACCCTTGCCTTGAGTAGTCCTGAAACCAAACAGTCTAAGCAGGAATTCGAGACGCAGAGCGAGGTTACATTGTTAAGGGCCGAGTCCGCTGATAAGCTGAAAAAATTAGGTCTTGCTTTGGCTTTATATGCCGATGACAACGACGACAACCTGCCCAAAAATTTACAACAGGTAAAACCCTATATGCGGGATGAACAGGATTTCGATTGGCTCCTTAACAATGTCGAATATTTTATCAGCGGAGACACCACACACTCTAAGGCCCCATTCATACCAATAGCTTACGATAAAACATTGTTCATAGAAACTGATGCAACGAATGTTCTGTTTCTCGATTTTTCCGCGCGTTTTCTCAATACTGAACAACTGGAAGAAATTGGCATCACCGCAGATACATTTCTACTCGAAACGCAGTTCTGCTCGGTTAGTGAGAATTTTCTAAAAAGTATAGGTTCTAACGCCAGCTCTCCGGACGAAGCTAAGGAGTTATCGAAACTCAAGTCCGAGTTACTCAAAGCTCACAATGATTCTAAATGTCTCATACTCGATGACCTCCAGGTCAGTTTACTTCTTGGAGCTGTCAAGGCCCAGGGAGGTTCTGTTAGACTCGCTGTACCACAAATAATGGCCAAAGAAGGTAAAACAGCGGAAATAGGAAGTTGTCTTAACGAATACTTTTATATACCTGGCTATACCGAGCCGAACAATCCCTCTGACGAGCCAAAACCGAGAAAATTAGCTAAGGTGGAAGAAGGCTTTTTCCTATCGCTCATACCGAAACTAACACCTGATAAAAATATCGATATGGAATTCGAATTAGAGATTACTCAAATCCTTGGTTTCGAAGAACATAAATACAAGGGCAAATATACATACTCGCTTCCATCAACACAATCAATTACTCAAAATACTCGCTATATAGCACACAACGGCCACACACTGCTTTTGGGCGGGTACAAAATACCGGACAAAAAAGATGACCAAACCGAACAAAAAGACCTGCTGATTCTTGTCACTGCTAAGGCCCTTGGCTTATCCGAACAGGATAAATCAACTCAGGCACAAAACCCAACAGCGGCTAAATCAAACTATACTTTTATAAAACCGGTAACAATCCGAGAAAACATAATAAGACCCAACAAGAATATGCAGCAACCCGATATAAAGAGCAAGATTATGTTGGCACGGCTGGAATCTGCTGACAAGCTAAGAAAATTAGGTATTGCAGTAGTAATGTACGCCAATGACAACGACAAAAAACTGCCTGACAATTTACAACCACTAAAACCTTACATTAATAATGAGGTTGATTACCAGTGGTTCCTCGACAATGTGGAATATCTCGGTAAAGACAAAACTTACCGGCTAAATCAGCCCGATACGCCCATCGCTTACGACCAGACATTTTTAGGTGAACAGCCCGCCACAAACGTATTGTTCATGGATGCCCATGTCGAATATGTAAGCCCCCCGAAGCTCGAAGAGTTCGGCATTGCTGCCAAAGCCTGCAACCTTGAAGTTCTGAACATCGAATTCGACCCTATACATCAGGGCAAAAACGCAGTCCACGTCACGGTAAAAAACAAAACCGATAAAGAGCAGTTATTCAGAATCCACATATACACGCGTTCGCCTGAGTTAGGCAAAAGCGGCGTAGGATGGGGAACCCCGTTTTTCGAAACCATCCCGCCCAATGAAACAAAGTCGGCGAGATTCGTCTACAAAATACAGGGCCCCATTACAAACAGCACATGGCTGCGCCTGAGTTTCCGCAATCCGGAATCGGACGACCCGGACGATTCCCAAAAAATAAAGCCGTTCCTCGAGAAAAAATACGTAGCGAGTGACCTGGAGCGCTTGCAGGCCGATGCCGTAAAAGTAAAACCAGCTTCACAGACACAAACCGATGCCGTTATCCACGCATTCGAAAATATCCAGAACCTTATTAAAAACAAAAATTATAAACAGGCCTGGGAACTTTTCACTGAGGATTACAAGAAGGCCGACTTCCAGCGCCAGCGCGATTCATACAAACGATTTGAACAAGCCATGGAACCGACCCATCCCCTGCACTCGGCCTTTGTATGGGAAAAAGAACAATTTCTTAAGCTGCAGCCCGAATCCGTTTTTCAAAAAGATGGAGTCTTAACATTGAACGCCGTGCTCGACCAGCAAACCTGGAAAATAGATTTTACCAGAGAAAACGGCCGATGGAAAATAGACTGGATTGGCGGATACACGCCGGGCATATTGATTATGCAGGATTGGCAAAATCTGCTGCTTCCTAAGATGGAAAAACACAGCACCGAGCACTTCGACATATATTACTTCAAAAATTCCACCGCCGAAAAACAGCTCGACCAAATCGCAGATGAGAAAGAAAAAGGATTCAAAGAAATCTGCAAATTCCTCGAAAAGGATTCGGACATCCGAATACGAATGATTTTCTTTGAAGATGACACATCGAAGCAAAACGCAACAGGCCATCAGGGCGACGGCTGGGCATTCGGCAATACAATCGTCGAAATATATAACGAAGAACAAAAACTCGACCCTTACCACGAAACCACTCACATCCTGATGGGTCCATTCGGAAACCCGCCCGCTCTTTTCAATGAAGGCTTCGCAGTTTATATATCCGAAAGACTTGGAGCCCACGCCCTGAAAAGCCTCAGCGGCGGCACATCCACAATTTACCAGCGCACCAGGCAGCTAAAAAGCAACAACGAATGGATTCCCCTCGAAGAACTGATAACTTACACCGAAATCGGCTCATACGAAAGCAAACCGCCCATCGCCTATGCCGAGGCCGCGTCCTTTGTCAAATTCCTGATAGAAAACTACGGCAAAACTAAATTCCTCCAGGCCTACAAAACCCTTAAGAACTCAAACAATGTAGCCGTACAACAGCAAAACATAAAAGAGCTTGAGCAAATCTACGGCCAATCTCTGCAGCAGCTCCAAAAAGACTGGGAAAACAGCTTTCAAAAGTCAGACTCGCATATTAAGGCCGTTAAAGATTCACAACTACCCGAAACCGAGAAACGGTTAGAATCCGCCAGGAAGTTATCCGCCTTAGGCAAAGCACTAATCATCTACGCGAACGACCACAACGATAAATATCCCGATTCGATGCGGGAATTAGAGGAGGATTTAAATGAAGAAGAGTTTGAATGGGTCTTGGCTAACGTCAAGTACTTAGCACGCGGAAAAACACCGTTAATCTCACCCGACAGCGCAATAGCTTACGATAAGACATTACTCAAACAAGCAAAAGGCACTAACGTTTTATTCAACGACTTGCACATAGACTTTACCAGACCCGAAATACTAAAAGGTCTCGAAACCGGTCTAAACAAAACCGCCATTTTAGCCGAACTCAACATTATATACGTCGATGAAGATTTCTGGCAAAAGTACATCGAAGATGCAAATTTAGCACCTCAAATAAATCCTGTCTCTGGTAAATCAGAGCCGGCCTCCCGGACATTTAGCCTGATACTCGATGATCCCGACGTCAGCTCGTTTCTCGAAGCTGTCAAAGCAAACAAAAACTCCAAAATGCTCGCTGCTCCGCAAATAAATTGTAATGAAAGTAAAACCGCGGAAGTCGGTGTTACTCTTGAAGAATTATATTATGTCTCCGGCTATAATAAACCAAGTAAACCTTCCGATGAACCGAAACCTAAAATCGATAAAGTCAAGTCAGGCGTTCACTTTTCAGTCACACCAAAATTAAAATCCGACAGGAAAAACATCATACTCGATTTCAACTTAGAAATCGCTGAGATCAAGGGCCACCGTGAGCATACCTATCTGGACAAATATACACACATGGTGCCTGTCGTCACTCGAATTACCACAAGCACAACTGCAGTAATTCCGAACGGCAAAACTCTGCTGCTCGGAGGCCGGAAAATATCTACCGAGGTCGAAAATAAAACAGGTGTCCCCATATTGAAAGAAATACCTCTCGTTGGAGGACCGTTTCGCGATAGCACCAAAACAACTGAGCAAAAGATACTAATAATGTTGATTAGACCGACTATTTACTCGCCGGAAAAAGTTAAAACAACCGACCACGAAAAATTTGACAACTTAAGCCCCTACGACCCCCTCCCGAAGAAACTTGAAGAAAAGCTAAAACGCTCCAACCAGCGGATGGCGGCTACTAAGTGAACGCAGTGAGCAAAACAAATATCTTTACCTGAAAGCACGATATGCAAAAAAAACGGCCTACCCTGTTACGGATAGGCCGGAAAAAAATTCAACACTCAATTATTAAATCTTACCAGAAGAAGCCCGGTGTATCCCCATACCGAGGCACTGCAACACCACTCGCCACCTCCGGCTCGAACCTCCTCCACTCCATATGACCGTCCAAAAAGCCGACGTTCCCTCCTTCAGGCTCTTCATCACTCTTCAGATGACTGGACGAATCATAAACACCGTCCTGACTATAGATACCACCCGAAACCTCGGCGAAGTTACGCCCGTACTTGGTACCGCTCTGAGGCGCTCCCATTACCGAATCGATACACAACTCTCTGTAGGCCGCATTTTTCACCTGGGTGGTCTTCAACCATATCTTTACTAAGTTATCCGTTTCATAGGGCACAATATCCGTCCGTCCCGCACTACTTATCTCCGGGTCAACTTCCAATATGTAACAATAGCCGGAGACGATGAAGCCATCTTCGTTCGAGAATCTCTTCCCGTTCCAGGTCTTATTGTTATACATCCAGAACAAATCATTGTATTTTTGATGGTTATGGTTGGCCGGACAGTAGAACATCTCGCGCGTCAAACCGGTATCGAACATGTAGTGTACCGTATTGACCGCAACATCCTGCAGCCAGGATCCGGCTGTTTCAGGCATCGGCAGTTTCGTATTGTTATCATCTGCGTACATCGTAAGAGCAAGCAGATGCTGACGAATACGCGATGCACACGATTGTTTTCTTCCCTGTTCCCTGACCCTCTGAAGTGCCGGCATCAATATTGCCATCAGCAATGCAATAATGGCAATCACAACTAAAAGTTCAATTAACGTAAATCCTTGCTTCCTGTTCATAATTAAACCCCATCTTTCAAAAAAAGTTCCTACAAAACAACATTCTAATATTATACGCTCCTTATAACAATTTGTCAATAAAAAACCAATATAATCACATTTTTTTCGGACTCTTCTCGGGGTGTTTCCACGCAATTCGTCCGATTTACTAATTTTTTAGCCCGGAGCCGGAATACTGTTTAAACCTTTCGAAAAACCGGTTCCGCCCCGGATAAAATTTTTCTTAACTGTTTGTAAAAACATCACTTACCTGCAAGATAACGCACTTCGCCCAAAGTTAAAGCCTTGTCATATATCCTGACTTCGTCAATACTTCCCAAGTAGAAGTCATCCGCGGTAAATTGTGACCTGCCCAGCCAGTTTTGTGTCGTCTCACCTAAGTCTGATGGCAAATACGGAGTTTCGCGTTCTGCAACGAGTCGGCCATCCTGATAAAGCTTCATTGTCATACTCGAGCTGTCTATCGAGGCTACTACATGATGCCATCTTGATGGAAGCGTTGCAGGCGCGCTGATATTAAGCTCTGAAGCATCGGTGGTCTTGATGGCAAATCGCAACGGCCCGTCGGCGCCCGTACGAGGCGTAAGGAACATATAGACATCTTCGCCGCTGCCGAAATCCCAGATACGTTGCCAGTTTCCGTCTCCGCCATAGAAATCCACCCAGCACGCAACAGTAATATCGTTCATCTCGGCTATGGCCGATCCGATGGGCAATACAACATGGTCAAAAGAGGCGTCAAACTCCAGTGCCATTCCGAAGTTATAATTGGCCAGGCCCGCTACATACCGCGGATTGCCCTCCATGGTAGCATGCAGACCGTTGCCTGAACTGTCTTCGATATTATCGTCAAAAGAATAATAAGCCAAAAGGTTGTCGGTGCCGGGGTTGACCGGTTCCATTCCGGCTTCGGATTCCACCGGAGGCGAACGATACAGGCGAATATCATCGATAAACACGAAACCTGTTCCGCCACCGCTTTGAGGATTCGCTCTGTCGCCCATACCGATGGACATCTCACCCACGTTGGTAAGGTCAACACCCTGGTCTGCAAATTCCTGCAGGGCTATATCCCATCGTGTCCAGTAATTGTCCAAAACAGCTCTTGGATTATCGTGTGTTACTACCGCATCGTCGAGGGCTACATATAGTGGCTCAACTATATTATTCGCATCGCCATAGTAGAACAGTGTCAGTGTCATAACATCATCTCGGGTCCAGTCGTCGTTAAATGTCCTGGTAACCTCGGACATGCCTGCACTGTTATCGTAAAATATAGGCATAGACTGGCCGCCGCCGTGAACAATTGTTGTCTCAATATAATGCTCGCCATTAAAGAAAATCGGCTCAGGATAACCTGCAGTCGCGCCGTTTGTCGGGTCGTTCCATCCGTCTATCCACGTTAAGTAAATCGTATAGGGTTCCCAGTCATTGTAATCCTCAAAGTTATCCATAACAATAAAGTTGGCGGAGGTAAAGCTCCAGATTTCACCTTTCACCGGGTTATCCGGCTCAAGACTGCTGACCTCGTCAACACGCCAGTAATAAGTTGTATCGTAATCGAGAGTAAGTGAATATTCATTAGCATCCGTCACGACCGCTACAGGCTCTGTAGCCGTGTTAACATCTTCGAATGTGGTACCGACGTAAACGTGATGTTCGTTGTACACTTCGAACGTCTCATCGCTGATAATACCCTGATTCCAGACAAGTGTCGCATCGAGTAGTAAATCTGTACCACCCACGACCGGCCTTGGTTTCCAGGCCTGCTGGTAATTCGGGGCAGCTATAGCACGAAGGTCAAACTCCGACAGCACGTGATTATATATCTTTACATCGTCGACCGTTCCGGTGAAATACTGCTCATTCATCGCGTGTCTTGCAATTTTCAGGCTGTTTGTCTCGGGAGTTGGGTTGCCCGACATAGCATCATTTGTCGCTATCAAAGCACCGTCCGTATACGCCTTGAGTTCTTCTCCATCATAGGTTGCCGCAAGGTGATACCATACATTGCCCTCTAACTCTCCGAAAGTCGCATTACGCCATCCTCCAACATTAAGAGCCGCCGACCCCTGCCAAGTTGTAGCCGTATGGGTCCAGTTAATCTGATAGTTCTGTTCCCGATGGATAGGCCCGCTCGGATCACCTGCCGAAGGTGCCATTGGACTAATAACCCAGCAGGATATAGTC
>JASFVS010000263.1:0-4577 GCA_050049715.1 Phycisphaerales bacterium | reverse complement strand
TCGAAATAATGACCAGAAGTAATGATGGTTTTAAGATAGCTGAACATGATTTACAATTGCGCGGGCCGGGGGAAATGTTCAGCACAAGACAGCACGGGCTGCCGGATTTGAAGATTGCAAATATTGTGGATGACTTCGACCTGCTTGTTATGGCAAGGAAAAATGCATTCGAGCTGGTCTTGCAAGACCCGATGTTGGCAAACGCAGAGCACAGAAATATTCGCCAGGCGCTGTTAGCTAAGTTCGGTGACACATTGGGATTAGGGGATGTTGCCTGAATAATTTTCGGTTTTAAGTTTGCGAATCACAATTTTAACCTTACAATCATCTGTCAAAATACGGAAAATTAAAATTGGCTTATGCGGATAGAATATATAAACAAACGGCTCGAGAAGGTTTTAATCGGCGTTAATGTTTTAACGGCGGCAATGGTTGCGGCGTCTTTTGTCCTGCTCTTCGGGGGCTTCGAGAAACCTTTACTGCCTGAAAGAGTTTTATATTCTTTGCAGGTTGTCCTGCTTTGTGTTTTTGTTGCAGAGAAAGCAATTCGGTCGTGGAATGCGGTCTCGAAGGCTGTGTTCTGGCGGGCCAACTGGTATGAAATCCCGCTCTTCCTTTTACTCGGAGTTGTAGTAATTGGAACTGGCCGCTGGTTCGCTCCTACACCGGCCGAGGCTACGGTGGTCAGGCAGTTCGCGGTTGGTATTTATCTTATTCTGCAGGTTGTTACCAAGCTTTGCAAAACCAGTGTCAACCTGGCGGCATCGGGCAAGAATCCCACGCGAACTCTTATCGCAAGCTTTCTTGTTTTAATAGTGTCCGGGGCGGGATTGCTTATGCTGCCGAAGGCTTCGACCGGTGAAAGCCTGAGTTTTGTTGATGCTTTGTTTACGGCGACCAGTGCGACCTGTGTTACGGGGCTTATCGTGAAAGACACCGGTCAGGATTTTACGACGATGGGACAGGTAGTAATTCTGACATTAATTCAGCTTGGCGGTCTTGGTATAGTCGTGTTCGGTGCGGTATTTGCCCTGATGCTTGGGCAGGCGTTTAGTCTGCGTGAATCGGTGGCGATGCAGGACTTACTCAGCGCGCGCACACTTAGTCAAATAGGAAAGATGATTACTTTTATTTTTATCGGCACGGTATTAATCGAAGCCTTTGGCGCACTGAGCCTTTTCGGAATGTGGAAAGATACGTCCGGGACAATTGCGGATATTCACCAGCAGTGGTTCTATAGCGTTTTTCATTCGGTAAGCGCGTTTTGTAATGCCGGTTTTAGCTTGTTCGGTAAGAGCTTTATAGAATATAGCAGAAGCTGGCAGGTGTACGTTGTGATTTGTCCGTTAATAATTCTGGGCGGCCTTGGTTTTGGTGTGCTTTATGATATTGCCAATACCGGCGCCGATAGAATCAAACGATTTTTTAAAAAGCTGTTTCATAAACAATATCGGCTTTCGATGGAGGCGCCGAAAAGGATTCGCCTTCAAAGCAAAATAGTTCTTAGCGTAAGCGCCTTTCTTATAATTTTTGGAATGCTTGCCATTCTTTTATTTGAACATTATGCAAGCCCGGGTGGTTCGGCTAAAACCCCGGATGTTCTTGGTGCTTTGTTTCAGTCTGTTACAGCAAGGACGGCAGGGTTTAATACAGTCAATATTTCGAATATGTCGGCATCAAGCAGGTTTATTTTAATTTTGCTTATGTTCATCGGGGGCTCACCCGGCTCTACGGCGGGTGGAATAAAAACCGTAACGTTGGCGGTTGTTGTAATGACTGCCGTTGCAGCGCTGCGAAAACGTGAGGAAGTTGAGATGTTCAAAAGGTCGGTCAGGTTGGTTGTCGTTGGCAGGGCGATAACTGTAACTTTGCTTTTCATTGCGGTTCTTTTCAGCGCTACATTAGCGCTTAGTATTACAGAAAACTCGAATAACTTTACGATATTTGAGATTTTGTTCGAAGCGGGTTCGGCGCTGGGAACTGTCGGTTTGTCCACTGGCGTAACCGGCCCTTCGACAATATTGACGAACGCCGGTAAATTAATTATTATTGCGGTAATGTTGATTGGCAGGCTCGGTCCTTTAACACTGTTGGCGGCGTTGACATTTAACTTAAAACCGGCTCGGTATAATTACCCGGATGAAGCGGTTATCGTCGGGTAATTCACGGCTTGAGTTGTTTGGGCCGGGCTCCGAGCCACATAATAAGAGGGATAAATTATGGCACGATTTGCTGTAATAGGATTAGGACGATTCGGCAAGAAATTGGCTATCGCCCTTGCGATGAGCGGGGCGGAAGTTATCGCAATCGACAGGAACAGAGAAGAGATAGAAATGATTCGAGACCAGGTAAGTCATGCGGTCAGGCTCGACAGCACCGATGAAGAGGCGCTGAAAGCACAGGGTATCGACAAGGTGGACGTTGCTATCATCGGCATAGGGCAAGGTACCGGACGCGGTTTCGAGGCTGCGGTTCTGACGGTTGTAAACCTGAAACAGATGGGAGTCAAGCAAATATATGCAAGGGCCGAGGATTTGATTTCAGGTGAGGTTTATTCCAAGGTCGGTGCTTCGGAAGTTATCTATCCCGAAATCGAATCGGCCCAGCGATGGGCATATAAGCTTATTGCACCGCAAATCGGAGAAAAGATTGACTTTACGCCCGGCTACAGCCTGGCACGCATAAAAGCGCCGGCCAGCTTTGACGGCAAGACAGTTATGGATTTACAACTGCGACAGAAGTATAGCGTGAATCTGGTCCTGATTAAGCGGGGCGAACATGGTAAGAGCAAGAAGAGCGAGAAGGACAAGATTATAAACGTTCCTATGCCCAATACCATTATCTACGAAGACGATATTCTAATGGTAGCCGGCTCCGATGCTGACCTGGCAAAACTGCCGCAGGAGTAAATAATCATCTCGTACAGAGAATATTAGAAGTTTTATCAGGTTTTCCTGAATTTTCGCAGCATATCTAAGAAATTCTGCATATCATCAGGTAGAGGGGCTTCGAATTTTACGATTTTGTCGGTTTCGGGATGTTTGAATTCGAGCGTGTGTGCGTGGAGGGCGACCCGGCTTATAAGAGGTTCTTCGACCGCCGGTTCGGCGTCGGCTAACTGCCAGCGATAGACGAGCTTGCCGCCGTACATATCATCAGCGACAATAGGGTGTTTTATGTATGACAGGTGGACTCGTATCTGGTGGGTTCGGCCGGTCTTCGGCGTGAGCCTCAGCAGTGAAAAGCCGCGGAAAGATTCGAGGACTTCGTAAAAAGTTATTGCTTCTTTACCCGTTTCAGGCCTGATTGCATATTTTTCTCTTGCCCTTGGGTGAACGCCCAGCGGCGCTTTTATACGGTCGGCCGTTAGTTCGGGTGTGCCGTGTACGATAGCAAGATAGCTTTTTTTAACGCTTCTTCGTTCGAACTGTTTGGCGATTTTACCCTGAGTGATGTCATCTTTTGCAACGACCATCACGCCGGTAGTGTTTTTATCAAGACGATGCACGATGCCGGGCCGGAAGTCGCCGAGGCCGCTCGATAGCTTGTCCGAGTAAAATCTAAGGGCGTTTACCAGAGTGCCGTGTGTATTGCCGCGAGCGGGATGTACGAGTATATCGGGTTGCTTATTCAGAATAATCAGGTGGGAATCTTCATAAATGATATTCAATGGAATATCTTCGGGCAGAATCTCTTTGCCGGGCGGTTCGGGCAGAGTCAGCTCAATTTTATCACCCGGGTTAAGCTTTAAGCTCGGTTTAGGAATTTTTCCGTTAACTATGACAAAACCGGCCTTTATTGCATCCTGGATAAAATTCCTGCTGAGATTGCTGAAACGATTGTGAAGATATTTATCAAGCCTGCGGTCTTTAACTGAGTGCCCGACTTTCAGGGTGAGTGACTCGTATTCGGTATCCGGCGTATCAACGGAGGCGCTTCGGGAAGCATCTTTGTTTTCTGAATCACTTGGGCACATTGGGCTCAGGGGCCTTAGGAAGATTACCAGGGGCCGGAGGTCCATAAATATTAGGAAGATTTGTGGCTGAAGGACCGGCATCAGTGACATTATTTGGCGCTGCGGAGATTTGAATAGGCAGGTTCGCTGGAACCATATTGGGATCAGCAGGGGTTATTTGAATTCTCGGTTGTGTGGCGGTTGATGTTTGAGTAGCCGAAGCGGCGGCTGGCGGGGCCGGCTTGAAAACTATTTTTTGCCTGTAATCGTCCATTGTTTTTAAGCGATACTCTGCTGAAGCAAGGGCCACAACACCCTTTAAATTTTTGTTTGCGACGATATCCTGATATATCTGTTTTGCCTTGTCGAAATTGCCGAGCTCTTCGGCGCAAAGCCCGAGACCGAGTTCGGCGGTTGCTATCAGAGACTGGTCGGCGGAGGATTTTCGGATTGCTTCCGTATAAGCGGCCTCGGCCTGGCTTATCTGTGTTGTTAATTCCTGCTGGGTTACGGCGCCGGGTCGGTAATGCAGCTCCATTCGCAGGGCTTCGGCACGTTTAATAAGTGCTAAAGCGGCCATCCGGTCGTTCTTTTTATTCTGGGCGAAGGTTTCAAGGTTAAT
>JASFVS010000262.1:0-4587 GCA_050049715.1 Phycisphaerales bacterium | reverse complement strand
TTCACATCGAAAGGTTGCGAGGCTTTTTCAATCTCACGGCCTTGACAAATACCTGCCAACACCAACAAACATAAAAATAATCGGTTTACTGATTGCTTTTTTGCGCGCATTTGAATTTCTCCTAACTTATTCCTCCTTGATTAATGAACTAGAATAGTAAGACAGTAACCTGTAGCCAGAACATCCCCATCTAATGATTAATTCTTCGACTATATTTTTGCTATACTTAACACGGCATAATCAATCCCTATATCTCATAGGAAATAAGGTCATACGCGTTAATATTTCTTCATCAGAGCCGATATTATAGGCTCAATAAATGGACATAATTGATGAGAGTACGAAAGACCGATATTCTTTAGGACTATAAAGAAAATGTGAGTACGCCGGCTGTATTTTACATTCGAGCTATGAAACACATAAAAATCGCAGGCTAACAATAATCTTTCACGTCACTCAGGAGGGTTATCGAAAAAAGGCTTGTGATGTCAGCCTCTGATTTCTACAATGTGGCAAATTAAGTTCGATAAAAATACGGGATATAACAAGGAATCATAATATGATATGCAGGCAATGGGTAATGAATAAATTACTAATCGTAATACTTATATTCGTTACACTTTTGATTGCAGGATGCTGCGTTATTCGTTCCAAATCAACGAAAACAAGAGACAGCGGCTTTGCCTTAACCGGTTTAGCGATAGCCGGTTTAGCCCGGAAACGTAAGAACCGAATACGTATCGAGCACATCGCTATCAATGTTAAAGACCCTATTGCTATGGCCGGGTGGTACGTCGAAAATTTAGATATGAAAGTCGTTAGAAAAGGCCCGCCTCCGGTTAACGCACATTTTATCAGTGACGCCAACGGCAACGTAATGCTGGAGATTTATAACAATCCACCGGATGCTGTGCCGGATTATTCATCGATGAATCCGCTTTTGCTTCATATTGCTTTTATGGTTGACGATATAAAAGCAATACGTGACAAGCTGACTGCGGCCGGCGCAACAATTGCAAGTGATATTACCACTACCGAAGGTGGCGATGAATTAGCTATGCTGCGCGACCCGTGGGGTGTCCCGATACAGTTCGTCAAGCGGGCCGAACCGATGATGACGCACAAATAGATTTTACCGAATACAAAGGATTACTATTAATGGCTGAAACACACGCCGACGAAAATAGAATTATCCGCACAGGACCTTATCCTGAGCTGACACTAACCTCTATCCTCGTCGGTTATGTACTCGGTATTCTTATTACCATCAGTATGGGTTATGCCTGTTTGATTCTGGGATTCTCACACGAAGGCTCGGAACTGGCCGCCATTCTGGGTTTTGGCGTGTTAAGGGGTATTCTGAGGCGGAACAGCATTATCGAAAATAACATCAGCCAGACCGTCGCCAGCAGCGTTAACGGCGCCTCGGCGGGAGTCATGTTTTCCGTCCCTGCATTGTTTATCCTGGGCGAAACCGATTTTAATCCTTACCTGATGGCCTTCGGCTGTATCGCCGGCGGCGTTTTGGGCATAGCTTTTATCATCCCGCTCCGTAAGCAGATGATTGATTTCGAACGGCTTACCTATCCCGGTGGCGTTGCCGTAGCAACAGTCCTGAAATCTCCCGGTGCAGGTGTTCGAAAGGCCTTACTTCTTGTAATCGGCGTCGCAATCAGTGGAACACTCCATTTCATTACCCAGCTCACACACTTTGAAAACTGGAATATCGGCCAGAGTATCGGGATGCCTGATTACATGAACGGGGTATGGTTTGTTTCGTTACTGACCATAGGAATCGCATTCATTGCAGGCAAAGGAGGCCTTTGTTTCGTCGTCGGAGGTTACGCCTGCTATTGGATTCTCGCTCCAATTTTGGCGAGGATGAACCTGCTACCTTCGTCCGAGCAATTACTGGACTTAAACATGACTATGCCCAACTATCTGCGAATCGCACTGTTTAGACCGGTGGGTATAGGAATGCTTGTGGGTGGTGCGTTGACTGGAATTGTCCTCGCCCTGCCTTTAATTATCAGCGCTATCCGTAGTATGCAATCGGCAGCCAAAACCGGTGCCGCACTTTCAAAAGACGAGATGCCGATTAAGTTACTCTATGTGGGCATTGTCGGTGCGGTTATTCTGCTGGGGATTGTGGCGGTATTATCTGTTAAGGAAATGGGGATTGTACGGGGTATCGTGATGGCCGTTCTGGGCACAATCTGGATATGGATGGCCGGCGTCATTCTCTCCGAGTGCATAGGTCGTACGAACTGGTCTCCTATGAGCGGTATGACGCTTATAGCCGTGACTATCCTGATTGTGATTTCAAGCGGTCTCGGTGACAAGGCGGCCATAATATCATCGGTTATGGTTGGGGCCGCTACGTGCATGGCGATGTCTCAGGCTACGGATCTGATGCTCGATTTGAAAACGGGCTATATGGTCGGCGCCATTCCAAAAAGACAACAAATCGGCCAATTCATCGGCACATGGATGGGACCTGTGCTGATGATAGGTATGCTGTTCGTATTGCATAAAGCGTACGGTCTTGGCAGTGAAAAGTTACCCGCACCGCAGGGCACTGCTCTGGCAAACATAATGAAAGGAATCATTTCAGGAGATGTTCCCGTATTCAAATATCTGGCCGGTGCAGGTCTGGGAGCGCTGCTCAGTGCAACAGGTATCGGCGGCCTCGGAATTCAGGTGGGCCTTGGATTCTATCTGCCTTTCAGTATTGTATTGACCTATACTATCGGTACAATTCTGCGAGTAGTAAGTGACAAAATAAAGGGGCGGCACTTCAGTGAGCAGGTAGGTATTCCCATAGCGGCGGGTTTGATAATCGGGGAAGGCCTTGTTGGAGTCGGGTTTGCAATCTATTACATTGTCGAAGGCATGAAGGGCTAATAAGGACAAATTATGAAATGGGTCGGCTTTATAATGGTTACGGTTGGTTTCATTGCGGCGGCTTTGGCTACGGTCGTCGATGAAAATACCGTCAGGTGGCTGTGGTATATACCCACGCTCGGCCTTGGAGTAGCGGGAGTGATTATAATCAGGACCGATGACCTGCGTCACAGAACACAAGAGCATCATGTCGCTGCCGGGATTGGGGCCGTTGATGACAGCCTCGAAAGAATCGTAGCTAATATAAATAAGCTCAATGCCGACAAGCACTCGATTAACACATACGATATGCGGCACAAAATTGATGAAATGTTTATTGATGATATCGAGGTGTTTGTGGGCGCACGTGAAAGTATCGCCCATTCTTACGGCCTTGCCGCTTATGGCGACGTTATGAGCTGCTTTGCCGCCGGTGAACGGTATCTAAATCGCGTATGGTCGGCCTCCGCCGATGGGTATATCGATGAAGTGAATGCTTATCTCGTTAAGGCAAAGGAGCAATTCGTTGTAAGCCTCGATAAAATTCGTCAACTCAAGTCAGGCATTGAAAATACTTAAAATACATTCGAAAATATAAAACATAGTCGTCCCAGTATATTGTCTTTCCGAATAAGCACGCATCGATTTGAGCGAAATAATACATAAAAATTCGGCGGTCGGCCAGTTCGGTCTATACAGAAATGCTC
This sequence comes from Phycisphaerales bacterium, assembly GCA_050049715.1. Lineage (GTDB taxonomy): Bacteria > Planctomycetota > Phycisphaerae > Sedimentisphaerales > Anaerobacaceae > NIOZ-UU13. Next base: position 997 of record JASFVS010000262.1, on the reverse strand, counting down.
GAATTCATTACAGACAGAGATATATATAAAAAAGTAATTTGTGGACGAATCGGAAAAGCCCACAAATTCGTCTGGATAGCAACATCAGACTTAAAAGACCTTCACGTGGAAAAACATGGAAAGATGGTGCCTTTTCTGGAGATTTTATCAGATTTAGTCAAAAAGCACGTCGAAATAAGACTGTTGCATGCCAAAGAGCCAGGAGTGGCTTTCCAAAGAGACTTTGATAAATATCCGAACCTGATAAAAGGCATGGAACGAATTTTGTGTCCGAGAGTCCACTTAAAATCAGTGATAATTGACGGCGATTTCGCTTACAGCGGCAGCGCAAATCTTACCGGTGCAGGGATGGGTGCAAAAAGCGAGCACAAGAGAAATTTCGAATCAGGCATCATAACCGATGATAAAAAAATAGTGAGTAAAGTCATGGAGCAGTTTGACAATATCTGGAGGGGGACTCACTGCAGTGCATGCAAGCGAAAGAAATTTTGCGCAGACTATAAGGATATTTTAGATTAAAATGTGGGGCAAGCCCCATCCTACCAAATCATGCTAAAAAATATATTAGCCTTTTATACAAAGTATTTTGCAATTTGGGTGGTTGCCTTTGGGGTGGTGGCGTACTTTTGGCCGGGGCCTTTTGTAAGCTTAAAGCCGGGAATGGACTGGTTCTTTGCGCTTACTATGTTCGGGATCGGAGCGGTACTGCAAATCGAAGATTTCAAACGAATCGCACAAAAACCGGTTATCGTCTTAATTGGCTCGGCGGCGCAGTTCAGCATTATGCCATTAGGGGCATTCGTATTAGCCAAGCTGTTCGGCTTGCCGCCTGAGATTGCAGTCGGATTAATATTGACCGGTTCGGCTCCGGGAGCGATGGCAAGTAATGTGATGAGTTATATCGCTAAAGCCGATACGGCGTATTCGGTCTCACTGACAACCGTTTCCACACTGTTGTGTCCATTATTGACGCCGGGCTTGACATTTATTCTGGCAA
>JASFVS010000261.1:0-4593 GCA_050049715.1 Phycisphaerales bacterium | reverse complement strand
AGCTGCACCTATAGTTATATGAGAGCTGCCAACCGCCCGGCTGCGCGCCAACCCCAGCCCATCAAGTGCATCGCTTAACTGTCTGCTGTCTCTGTCACCTGCACCTCTGAACATCCAATCGGCAATAACCCCCCCCGCCCCACAGCAACCATCCGGCAGCGCAGCAGCCCCGGCCGGGAGCATAAAGCCAAAGGCTGCTGATGCTACTTCTTCCATTGGCTCACCAAGCAGCACCATTCCATTTTTTAAGATGTGTTTATCAATTGTTTCTGTCATAAGTCAGTTTTTTCATAAATTAAGGAATTCTGTAAAACGAGGCCGGATTATACCAGTAAGTCAAAACCTTTTCAACCGCGAAATTAAAACATAATCTTTCTGCATTCAAAAGCATATAGAACAGGCCAAGCTTTAGATATCAGACCCAAATTTTATATGAAATCGATACTAATAGATAAAATAAGAAGCTTTAAATGAGTAGTTGAAAAAACAAACGCTATATGCTATACGCTAAGCTCTATGAGTAATTTGTATGGTTTGATATTTGATGTTGATGGAGTAATTGCCGACACTGAAGCTGCCAATGTAAAAGCTTCTGTCAGAGTCTTTAAGGATTTGTTCGGCGTTGAGGGTGTTGTACGTAAAGATTTCGAGGCAGGGCTTGGCCGGGGGGCCGAAGAGTACGTCAGAGCCGCCGCCATAGTCCATGGGCTGGAACTAACGGATGAACAGCTTAAAAAAGCAACACAACTGCGCCAGGAATATTTCCTCACAACTCTAAGTGAAGAACCCTTGCCCCCTTTCCCGGGCGTTCTGGAATTGATGAATAAAGCGATGCAGAGAGATGATTTTCATTTGGCAATCGCCACATCGGGAACACTTGAAAAATCTCGTGCTGTTTTGGAATCCGCAAAAATACCATACAGAGAGATGGTTTATATAAATGGTAATGATGTTAAAAATAAAAAACCGGATCCTGAGCTTTTTTTACTCGCTGCTGAACGTATGGGCATTAAGCCTGAAAATTGCGTGGTGCTGGAAGACGCCCCTAATGGCGTACAGGCGGCAAAAGCAGCCGGTGCTAAATGTATCGCCGTAACAAATTCCACAACCGCCGACAATCTTAAAGATGCGGATTTAATCTGTGATTCACTCGAACAGACAAATCTCGATATGATAATTAAATTGATAGATAAAAATACTTAGTTCCCCGATAAATCTATCACTCTCGAAGAAGGCAATTTTTCCCCTATTATCTCCGCCGCCAGATTTACCCATTTCCTGCACTCATCAAGAACAACACTGTCACTGCTTGCTACGAAGGCATCTGTTTTTTTCAATTCGGCATCAGGATTCAATACAAGTTCAATTTCCCAGTTCCAGTCATTTTCCTTAGCCAGCTCACCGATAAGCTTTTTCAATCGGCCGCTGTTGGATACAGGCCTGTCCAGCAGCCATAGAGCTCTTGCTATGCCTGTATCCTGTATAAATTTTCCTATTAGCTGGATAGCCGGTATTGTTTCATCAACTTTACGATATGTACCATGTATGCTTGCCAAATCTCGGAAACAACCATCGCGTCCCCTAAAAATAATGCCTCCACTCATCGCTGCTTCAACAGTTATCAATACATTGTAACCGTCAATAGCAATAGATTGGTCTTTAAGATTATCCAGAGAGACACATCGCTTTTTTCTTGACTCAAGCTGCTGGTCCGAGCAGGCGCTACGCATAACAGCCAGCCTTTGTCTCTGGGTAAGAAGGAATTTATCACCAACTAATTTTAAAGCGCCTTTGTCAGCATAACCCATGGTCAGTAAAAGCGAAAAATCGCTGAGCGCCGAGCGCAATTTCGGAACTACACCGGGAGCAAACAGCTTTTCATCATCCGGATGTGGGCCTCTGTGTGTCCGCTTATCAGGCATATTTAATTGACTATTTCTTGTTAACTATTTACTATTAGCTAAAGTGTTCGACTTATTCCTGAACAAAGAATCGTCACTAATCAATGGTAAATCGTAAACTGAAAATAGTCAATCTCTAATGGCCAGTCATAATTTAGCACATATAAAGATAGACAATTTAGACGTCATCGGCTACTCAGTCGCAGGCGAAGAGACTGTAATTGCAATGCCTCAACTGGACGTCTGCTTCGACATAGGCAAGGCACCCGACCAGATTATCTCTGTAAATCATGTTCTGCTCACACATGGGCATATGGACCATGCGGCGGGAATAGCGTATTACCTTTCGCACAGGAATTTTTGCGGCATATCGCCTGGAACGATTTTAGCTCCTAAAAATCTTCTGCCGCCAATGAGAGACATTATCGAGGCCTGGTCAAAGCTGGACGGCAATAAAGTGCCGGGCAATCTTGTAGGCGTTAAGCCGGGTGACGAATATCAAATAAAACCAAATCTCTTCGCAAGGGTATTCCCGACAAAACACAGCAAAGGCTCCGTTGGTTACTGCGTTATAGAAAAAAGAAAAAAGTTGAAAGATGAATATACAAGTCTTAATGGGCCACAAATTGTTGAACTGAAGAAACAGGGCGTGAAAATAGACTATCCGGTTGAGATTCCGATTGTTACGTATCTTGGGGATACGCAGTACGTCGATTTTTCACAATTGAAGTATATCTCCGAAAGTAAAATATTAATCGCTGAGTGTACATTCTATGAAAATGAACATTCAGGACGCGCCGAAGCAGGTAAGCACATGCACATTGGTGAGTTTACAAAGCTGATGCAAAGTTTACAGAACGAGCATATCATAGTCACACATCTCACACAGCGAACTCCAATGCGGGAAATCCGCAAGATATTAAAAGACGCCCTGCCAAAAGAAACATACGACAGAATCACTCTGTTAATGACAAAAAGGCCGAGATAGTCAGTTTAATCATTATCAACTAAACGTAATTAGTTTTTAATCGAGGCAAATTATCATGGACAGAAGAGAAGCTCTCGGGGCAGTATGTAAACTAGGTTTGTGTTCTTGTGCAGGCCTTGCCATGTCCACAACCAACGATGCCCATGCAGAAAATCAATCCAAGACTCAGCAACCTGATAAAGCATTAGTAAATTTCATGCAAAAGCGCTTGGAGAATTTACTTTCGACAATCAGCACTTCATTGAAAAAAGAGGATAGAGATAGAGTATTAAAAAAGCTCGGCCGACATTGTGGACAGGGTTTAGCTAAAAGATTCGCTGGCAACCCGGAAGGATTCTGGAAATTGGCTAAATCGCAATGGATTGACACGGTTGACTACAATAAAGATAAGGGCATAATCCACATAACTGAGAAGGAACGAAAAACCTGCAATTGTCCCCTTGCAAAAATGTTTAAGCTCCCAACCTGTATGTGTATCTGCTCCACAGGAGCCCAAGAAACAATATACGAGAGTCTCTTCAATACATCCGTTGATGTCAAACTTGAGGAATCCGTTTTAACAAAAGGCAATAGATGCCGATTTACAATAACCCTTCTGCCTAAAACCAAATCCCATAAAATTTTAGGCACATGGGTAAAATACTATACAAACAAAGAGGGCGGTCAATACAAAGCAGACCATAAATTGCATCTATTCGTTACTTTCGACCATGACGGACACTTCCTTTGGGATTGCAAACAATATGGAGATAACGGCCAAATTGTAGATGAATCGTTAACAGGCACTTACTCTTTCGAGCGAGGATTCCTTATTACCTACAAATTTGACAAACCTTCCCCGTCAGCACAAAAAAGCCTGTCGAAATTCTTCGCATTCTGGCCCAATCAAATGAAAGGCCAACAAACCTTTAAATTCCACGATGACACACTCATTTTAGGACATGATGGAAAAAAAATGTGGTTCTATCTTAGAAGAAAGGATGAAGCCGAACATACCACTAAGCAGAATAGCCGCGAAAACACCGCACCCGGCTAACTCAAACATTATAACTACATCCAAATACGAAATTATTATATCGCAGGTCTTGAATCTGTCAGGCAAAGCTCAACAAGCTCATCGATTACAGCCGTGCCTGCGCACATGACCTGGTCGGCCCCGCCCCAGTAAAGTTTCAGCGTTCCATCATCTTCGGCAACGGCGCCGCACGTAAAGACCACATTGTGCACATAGCCAACCATCTCCCATAGGTCTTCGGGCTGCAAAATCCAGCGGTCACCAACGCCAAGAACCACCGCAGGGTCGTCGAGCTTATGCAAAGCGGCACCGAGTCTGTAGACATGGCCGTCCATCGTTGGAAAGACGCCATGATAAATATTGAGCCATCCTTTATCGGTGCGAATCGGCGGAACGCCGGGACCGACTTTCGTCTCGTCCCAGTGATATTGAACGGGCTTGATTATCAGCTTCGAGCCGCCCCAGTGGATTAAATCGGGCGAGTAGCTAATCCATATCGACCATGGGCTGATTTCCGAATGAGGCCTGTCGAGCTTGACGTATCTGCCGTTAATTTTCTCGGGGAAAATTACGGTATTTCGATAATCAGCCTGCGTTATAAAAGCCACTCTCTCGACCGACTTAAAATCACTTGTCTTCGCCAGCCCCATGCGAACGCCATGCTGTGAATATGCACTGTATGTTATGTA
>JASFVS010000260.1:0-4596 GCA_050049715.1 Phycisphaerales bacterium | reverse complement strand
TGCATGTAATAAATCCAAAGCACAGTAAAAACCGGATAGGCCAACAGATGAAACATCGCATTCGCAAAAGGTATCAACTCCGCAAGATTGACCCGAGTAATATTAGTTAATCCGAAAATAACAACACCTGTAATTATAAGAGCTGCGGGCCAGAAGGTGACAAACGAAAACAGAATTAAGCCTGTAAATGTGCCTGCTACATTTGCAACAATATCCATTGCATCACAATTACGCCCGAAAAAACCCTGAACTACCTCATCAACAGCTCCATATACTGTTACCATGAAAAAAACACACCACACAGGGAACTTACGCCAGATCACCTTTTTGTCGGGGTTTATTGCGAACCAGAACAAGAAAACTAAAATCAAATACGCAAGGAAGTGAAGACCTTTATCAGAAACACCCGCCCTGCGGACAAGACCTGGGACGGGAATATGAGCTAATATAAAAAAAGCCAACAAATAAACAGCCAAAACAATAATAGTTGCCTTTTGTCTATACGGTAAAGCCATTATAAGAACCTGATATTATCGTTATTATTTCAGCATTTGAAAATCGATTCTAAGGTTTTGGCTCATTTTATCAGATATATACGCTAAAAGTAACAGTCAGTTTGTCAGAAACAGAACGTATTATTAGCAACTTAAAAAGTTTAATCTGGGAAATATCGAACCGAATGTGTAAAATACAAATATATATATATACGGCAAGCTGTCATTCCAGAAACTTATTTTGGAGGAATAAGAAAATGAAACGCTTCACAATTTTCGGAATAATCTTAATCTGCTTTGCAGCCCTTTGCTTCGGCCAGCGCCGTCCACGAGACACCTCAAGGCGAGCCCGGTCTGCACCGAAGAAAATAATTCAGCTTACGGAACCAAAACTCACGGGAACAATGAGCTTCGAAGAAGCACTGGCCAATCGGAGAAACATTCGTGTATTTACCAGCGAAAAACTTCAGTTTCCACAGATTGGACAATTAGCCTGGGCAGGCCAGGGAGTGACGGAATCTCAAGGAGAACGGTCTACGATACTATCGACCGAGGGATTTAATCTTTTAGAGTTGTATTTTGCCACGGAAGAAGGACTATTTAAATATCGTCCAAAAGAACATACCTTTGAACAAACCTACGACCAGGACATCCGCAGCGAATTATCATTAGCAACATCAATGCAGGAAACAGTATCCACGGCAGGTTGTGATATTATTGTGGCCGGTAACATCAGAAGACTTGCCTCTCGGATGCGTACCAGGGCCAGAACATATACGACCCTTGAAGCCGGATATACCACCCAAAACATTTTACTCCAAGCCGTCAGCATGGATTTGGGTGCCACAAAAATCATTGACTTCAATTCGAAAGACGTCGGTAGAATCTGCAGGATATCAAGAGGCCTGGAGCCAATCTGTATAATTTCTGTCGGTTATCCTACAAATCAGGGCGACACAGAAACCCGTCAAGACGCAAAAAACAAAAGGGCTGTATTTATTGTGCCCAGTGAAAATTTCAGTGATGAAGAGCTGTTCGAAACAAAACGGGTACTTGACGCAGCCGGGGTTCAAACTGTTATAGCAAGTACAAGAATAGGAATGATTACAGGCTCGCAAAATATAGCCGAGGCAAATATTATAATAGGCCGAGTGAGCGTTGAAGACTACGATGCAATAATCTTTATTGGAGGTATGGGAGTAATAGAATACGCTGCAAATCCTGTCGTGCTGAATCTTGCTCGTGAGGCAGTACGTCAGGGAAAAGTTCTTGCTGCAATCGGTATAGCACCGAGCATCCTGGCCAATTCCGGCGTACTTGGCGGTATAAGAGCCACCAGCTACATATCCGAACGCGCCGGACTAATAACGGCCGGGGCTTTGTATTCAGGTATCCCTCTCGAAGAGGACAGGTCAATAATAACAGCAAGCGGACCGGCGGCATCGATTCAATTCGGAAGAGCCATTGCAGACGCCCTTGGGGGCAAATGATATCTCTAACGCATTGAAAATAAGATACGCCTACTTACAGTGGGGACTGTAACGATTTGTAATAGGGAGCCTCCTGTCTTTACCGAAGGCCTTCGGCGTAATTTTCACTCCGGGAGGAGATTGCCTTCTTTTATACTCGTTGCGGTCAACCATACGAATTACACGCTCGACAACATCTTTCGGCAAGTCGGACTCAATAAGCTGCTGAACGGATTTGTCTTCTTCCACATAGCCCTTCAGAATCCTATCAAGTAAATCATAATCCGGTAGTGAATCGCTGTCTTTTTGGTCGGGTTTCAACTCAGCACTTGGCGGCCGGGTCAGCACATCAGCAGGTATTATTTCACGGCCGGATACTTTGTTTACGTGCTCGGCCAACTTATATACCATTGTCTTGGGGACATCTTTTATTACTGCAAAGCCCCCCGCCGTGTCACCGTAAAGAGTTGCATAACCAACGGCGGTCTCACTTTTATTGCCGGTCGTCAGTACCAAAGCACCAAGCTGATTACTTAGTGACATAAGAATGCTGCCCCGGATACGGGCCTGTAAATTTTCATAAGCGATACCTTCGCTGCTCCAGCCTTTAACTGCTTTCAGCGCATCGTCGAATTGCTTAAGTATCTGTCCAATCGGGATAGTCAGAAATTTGACGCCCAGATTCTCAGCCAGTTTCCCGGCGTCACTTATCGTATCAGGACTGTTGAACTCAGACGGCATCGTAATGCCGACGACATTTTCCGGCCCTAACGCAGAAACAGCTACAGCGGCAGTTACAGACGAATCCACTCCACCACTGAGGCCGAGCAGAACCTTCGTGAAACCATTTTTTCGTGTATAATCTCTCGTACCAAGCACAAGTGCCTGATATATCTCATCAGGAAGATTCGTCGGTTGCGGAGCCGGCAACTGCAAAGGTTCAACCCGCACAACACCATCCGCGGCAGCTATTACATCGGCAATTACTAAATCCTCTCCAAACGCCCTGCCTTTGGCCGATATTTCGCCGGTCGAATCAGCCAACATACTTCGTCCATCAAAAATCAATTCATCCTGACCGCCAACAAGATTACAGTAAGCGACGGCGCAACCGAACTGTTTTGCGCAATCGCTGACTACCTCCTGCCTTTTCTCAATTTTGCCGAGACGAAACGGCGAGGCTGAAATGTTTAAAATCATTTGTATTTCGCCCGCATTCCTGAGAAAACCCTCAAGCCACTTAATTTCCCAGATATCCGCACAAATAGTAACAGCGACATTGAGGCCACCAACACTGACGACCACCGGCTCATTACCTGACCGAAAATATCTCCGTTCATCAAACACACCATAATTCGGTAATCGACCTTTCCTGTAAACCCTGATTATTCGCCCGTCCTGCAATATAGCGGCAGAATTGTAATTGCTCCCCTTACGGTATTCGGCAAAGCCGACTATAATAGTCATCTTGGAGCAATCCACCGTTAGTTTTTCAAGGGCTAACGAGCAATCCTCTAAAAAATGTTTCTTGTGCAACAAATCTTCCGGCGGATAGCCGCAAACAGCCAGTTCCGGAAAGACCAGCAAATCGACATCAGACCGAACCGCCTCGTTATAAACTTCGCACATCTTGCGAACATTGCCGGCTAAATCACCCACCACTGCATTAAATTGCCCCAAAGCTACTCGCATAATTAGTCTTAAGTTTTAGCGCCTAATTCTTTCCAATCCAACAAAACTAAAAACGGAGAGGGCGGGATTCGAACCCGCGGTACCCCAAAAGGGCACACCGGTTTTCGAAACCGGCTCGATAAGCCACTCCGACACCTCTCCATATTTTCATCCAGCAAGCATTCAATCCAAACCTGCAAAAGTTTCTCATGACGGTTGTCGGCATTATAGCTGCTGTTTAGGCCTTATTAAAGACAAAAATATCCGAAATCAGCGAAGCAAGCCGCTCTCCCCTCGTTGAGTCGAAGTGTGGAAACGAAAAAGAGGATATATATGAAATCCACTTTATGGCTTTAGATGAACAACGAAGCCGCCGTATTTTTGCAGTGTGATTCTGAGTTTCGAGTCGGCAGTCATGGTCTGGTTGGATATCTCGAATGAGCGAGGTTCACGACCGTCATTGATGATAGAAGCTTCGTACGAACCGGAGCCGATGAAGTCGAGACTTAAGACTAGTTCGCGCGGCGTTTCTTCACCTGTCAAGCCCCCAATGAACCATTGACCGCCTTTGCGGCGGGCGATGACCACATACTTACCCGGGTAGCCGGCAAGGAACTTAGTATCATCCCAGGCGGCCGGGACGTCCTTTAGAAATTGTTTCACCGTATTCGGCAGTTCGAGATATGCCCTGGGGCCATCGGCAAAGTGTATCCAGCCTGATTCATAAACCACCGACTGAGCAAGCTCGTGAGCATAAGACGTCAGATGAGGATATACGTTGTCCCAGAACATAACAGGAGTGAAATCCATGGGACCGACGGCGTTGCGTGTGAAGTGAACTATGGTGTTGAGACTAAGCGCCATTTTGGGATATAGCCTATCGAAGCTGTAGCACTCCTCACCTTTTACCGCCTCCATAGTCATCAGGTGCGGGTAGGTGCGAGACCAGCCGCGAGGCAGAG
>JASFVS010000259.1:0-4611 GCA_050049715.1 Phycisphaerales bacterium | reverse complement strand
CAGACTCAAAGGTCTTCGACGCGGCCTACACATGGGTCGAACATGCCGACTGGCTGCCAGCGGTACTTACAGGAACTCAGGCGCCGGACAAGCTAAAACGCTGCCGGTGCGCCGCCGGTCATAAGGCCATGTTCAACGATTCCTGGGGAGGATACCCAGACGCGGAATTCCTGTCCAAACTTGACCCGAAACTGGGAAAACTGCGCGAGACACTTAGCGATACAACTTACACAGTGGACGTCGAGGCCGGAAAACTTACTGAAGATTGGGCTAAAAAGCTTGGATTACCCGCCGGTATCCCCGTAGCAGTGGGGGCCTTCGATGCCCACTTAGGCGCAGTCGGCTCAGGCATAGCTCCCGGCAAATTAGTGAAAATAATCGGTACAAGTACCTGTGACATGCTCGTAGCCGAGTCAAGTCAGAATTTGGCCGACGTTCCGGGAATATGCGGCATCGTAGTTGGCTCTATTTTACCCGGATTCTTTGGTCTCGAAGCAGGGCAGTCGGCTGTGGGTGACATTTTTAACTGGTTCGTAAATTATATCCAACCGGGCGGAGCAAAAGCCGGCTCGCACGAAGCCCTTACCGAAAAGGCAGCAAAACTCAAACCCGGTCAATCCGGCTTATTGGCTTTGGACTGGAACAACGGCAACAGAACAATTCTTGTTGACCAAAGACTGACCGGACTGTTATTGGGGCAAACTTTACACACAAGACCGGAAGAAATCTACAGGGCATTAATCGAATCAACCGCTTTCGGGGCGCTGGCTATTATTAACAGATTCGAAGAATACAACGTTAAAGTCTCAGAGGTCATTAACTGCGGCGGAATTGCCGAGAAAAATCCTACGCTTATGCAGATTTACGCCGATGTCACCGGCAGAGAGATGAAGGTATCGCGTTCGGCTCAAAGCTGTGCTCTTGGTTCCTGTATCGCCGGTGCGGTGGTGGCGGGTAAAAACGCAGGCGGTTTCGATAGCTTTGCCGATGCTCAGGCCGCCATGTGCGGAATTAAGGATACTACTTATAAACCCATACCCGAAAACCATAAAGTTTATCAGCAGTTGTACGTCCTTTATAAACAACTACACGATTCCTTCGGCCTGCAGGATTGGTCAGGTAAGATGGCAAATGTCATGAAGGAACTGCTGAATATTAAAGACAGCGTATAATTGGTAATTAATCTAAGGATTTATTGTGCACGAAGATTTAAGAAAAGCCGTTTGCGAAGCAAATATTGAGCTGCAAATGCAAAAACTTGTTATTTACAGCTGGGGCAACGTAAGCGGCATAGACCGCAAGAATAATGTGGTTGCAATCAAACCCAGCGGCGTGAAATACGATGAGCTGACACCTGACAAAATAGTACTGCTCGATTTGGATGGCAATATTGTCGAAGGGAATATGAGACCTTCATCGGATACACCTACTCATCTTGAACTTTACAGAAATTTCGAGGCCGTTGGCGGTATATGCCATACCCATTCCACTATGGCGACAACCTGGGCGCAGGCCTGTATGGAAATTCCCTGCTTCGGTACAACCGCCGCCGATTATTTCTATGGCTCGATACCTGTTACCGAGTTAATGACCAAAGAAGCGATAAAAGGTGATTATGAGCTTAATACGGGTAAGGTTATTGTCAAAAGGTTTGCCAACATAGACCCGATGAGTATCCCGGCGGTGCTTGTAGCCAACCATGGCCCTTTTACGTGGGGCAAAGGGCCTGCAGAAGCTGTCGAAGCCGCTGTGATATTAGAGCAAACGGCGAAAATGGCGCTGGGTACTATAATAATAAACCCAAAGCAGGGACCGATTAGTAAAATACTTCTCGATAAACACTATTTCCGCAAACACGGCAAGGATGCCTATTACGGCCAGGAAAAGTAAGGCAAAAAGTATAATAGGCTGGTTAGTGACTCAAACACAAACAACTTGTTCTGTGTGATGTCTTTTAATAGTCTCTGAAAGCTCTCATCCACTCAGGCCAGTCAGTCCCCTGGACACCACCGGCTAAGGTCCAGGAACCTGACGTGTCAAATGATTTGTGCCACTTCAGAGTCCATAACTCCTTAAGACCAACTTTTCGCGTGGAGAAATCCAGGAATACACAACCAACAAATCCATCATGTCTGTTTATGCAACATCGCGCCATATTATTGCCGGACCAGGAAGCGTACTCACCTTCGGCAGGCGCGTGCGTATCTAACGGCCAAAGGTCGAAACGCAAAGCATCCAACATCAAGGGTACATTGGATACACCCGGCTCATTAGAGTTACGAAATCCATCTTCCGCAGATACACCCCCCTCATACGAACCACTAACAGGTATATTTAAAACATAACCGTTAAGACCGTAACTTCCGGCTATACCATTCGTACCGGCGCTATACCCTGACTCACTTTCTCTGTAAATTCCCCAGGCATTGTAAATATTCAGCGTGGGCGCGGTAATACCATCTTCATCGGTTATAGGTTTCTTGGCAGTCGGACAAAACCACGTTTCGTTATTCTTCCAGTCTTTAATTTCTTTATCAAGCTGCCAAGGCCAATAATATCCGGTGGCACCTACACCTGTCCAGAATTTGCCATCGTTGGATTCTGTGTACAATGCACAGAACAGACCCCACTGCCTCAAATTAGCGATGCACCCTATTGTTCTGGCCTGCTCTTTCACTCTCGCTAAAGCCGGCATCAGTATCGCCATTAACAACGCGATAATGGCAATCACAACTAAAAGCTCTATTAGAGTAAAACCTTTTCTTGAATACATAATACACTCCCTGCTTCTTTGAATGTCTTAATATGATTTGTCCCACGCAGAACGTGGAAAATTCAATATTTTAACATTATACTCAATTATCAGGAAAAAAGCAACTTTTTTAGGTAAAATTTTTAGCTTTTTTTATTTTTGATAATTACATAACCATATTAATGCTTAATTATAGTTTATTTAAGTTTATAGTCTGATGGTTTCAGGCCTTCTTTGTATTCACCGAAACCGATTGGATTCGGCTCGTACTCGCCGATTAAATCGACCTTGCTTTTGGCCGGAATCTTATCTTCCATTTCTATTGCCCAATAACAGGCGTTCACAAGAAGACGCCGGAAGCCTTCGTTCTTGAAGTCATCTCCATGCCCCATTGTGGTTGTAAAAACTCGAGCGGTATTTCCTTTTTCACCTGTGTAAGTCTTAGTCCAGGCTACAGGCACAAGTTTTTTATCCGGATTTGGTTTATCTTCGGGCTTCATACCTAATAGCACCTGCCCCATAATCAGCGGCCTGCTGTCACCACTTAACGTTGTTATGCCATAGACATCGGATGGCCCCCAGATATAGTCAATACCTTTGACGATGGGATGATTTTCCATCCCTTTGGCGATTAGCCCTCGCGTGCTTTCTTTTTGATGTTGGCCGTAGTGATTAATCCAGGTTTCGCCCAAAACCTGACGTCCGTAACCACCGTCGAACTGCTTATCTCGGAAACTGTATTTGGCATAGGGACTGTTTTTGTTTTTTTGGTATCTGAACGCGTGCGTCGATGTCCTCAATCCTACTATTGGCTTGCCTGAATTGGTGTAGTCGATAATATATTTCATCTGCTCATCAGGAAGCTCACGAAAACGAATAAAAAGCACCATCAGGTCAGCTTTTTCCAAAATTTCAAGGCCGGGGATATTATCAACAGTGACCGGGTCAATCTCTCCTGTTTCTTTGTTTATCGCAAATAAAACCGTACATTTAAAACCGTGATGAACGGCCAGAATTTTTGCAAGCTGGGGCATCGATTCTTCAGAGCGATATTCCTCGTCACCGGTGACAAAAACAATATGCCTGCCTTTTCCCGGGTGTTTGTTGCCTTCGAAAACAACGCAGGGTCCGGTGTTAGCCGACGCGATGGATAGAAAGTTTAATAACAATAATATCAATGTCTGGAACTTAACGGCAGATTTTGCCTTGCTCATATCGGTATTCTTTCGTCTTGATATAGTCACCACCACACTCTACACGATACAATAAATCCCGTTTTTGCAAAATGTGAACTAATTTTGCGTTTCACTTATTTGAGTATCGAGAGTAACCGACTGGGCACCCAGCGATAAGATACCTCTGCGCTCAAGCAGTGAACCTTCCAATCTGTAAAGAGAGACTAAAGCCTTAAGGTAATTGGCAAACGCCTCTATTTCAGCAATCTGACTGGCGAGAAGGTCCCGTTGGGCCTGGGCAACCAACAATGACGTAGATTTGCCGACCCTGAATTTCTCAGTTTCGGAGCGGAGTTTCTCCTCCTGAAAATTTCGTGTAGCGGCGGTCGCGGCAATCTGTTCACGAGTCCGAGTTGCTTCAATGTAAGCAGAACGAACATCGACCTGGACAAGCTGGATTAGATTATCTAAAGCTTTATGCTGTTGCTGCCTGCTCATAACAGCGCGTTGGTATCCGGCACGGGCAGCCCGATTGGCCGGAGGATATGCAAATGAAAGCCCGAAGCTGATATCGTAACTATCACCATCTATATTACTCGTAGACCTGTTAAAGCTATCCGCATAACCCGTCTTGCCAAAGTTAATAAAAGCATCCATTTTAGGCAGCATACCATTTTTGGTTCT
>JASFVS010000258.1:0-4614 GCA_050049715.1 Phycisphaerales bacterium | reverse complement strand
ACTTATCAAGATCCTTGTCGAGAAGTCTGATGACTATTTTCTCTCCTCCTACGGCCGGCAGCGACGAGACTCTAAGATCATAATCTTTACCATCTCTCCGGGTCGTCATATGACCATCTTGAGAAACCCTTCGCTCAGAAATGTCCATATCCGCCATAACTTTAATATGTGATACTACCTCTTGCTGTGCCGATGAGGGCAAGCTAACTGCAGGGCGCAAAGTCCCGTCTATACGATATCTAACTCTTACTTCGGATGATTGTGGCTCGATATGTACATCGCTTGCCCGAGAATCAATGGCTCCATTAATTATGGAAGAAACCAGCTTGGCAATAGGAGAAGTTTCGGTTTTTACTGAGTCCTGTTCAGTCTCATCATGTTGGGTAACCTTGGCGGGCTCTTCCTTTAGCCGCATCGAAACTATAGCCTGCTTTGTCACATTCGTAACGTTGAAGTGATAATGTATAGCCTGTCTTATGGCATCGGGTGTCGCGGCAACAGGAATAACCTTATATCCTGTCTTCATCTCGACTCGATCTCTGATAGACACATTTAAAGGAGAATCCATCGCCACTTGTAATTGGTTTTCTTCTTTCTTTATTGGAATCACATTGTACCGATTGGCCATCTCATAGGAAACTAAGTGGGCCACCATCGGATCAACCATTTCAGGTGCAAGATTAATAAATTCTATATTGTTTGCGCCGGCAACAACCTTTGTTAGTTGATCTTCATCCAGAAGATTCTCTTTTTTCAAAATACTAACCAGACTTTGTCCGGTATCCTGGTGCTGCTTGACTACAGCCTCAAGAGTTTTTTCATCAAGAATACTCTCTTCAATAATAAATGAAATTAATGGGTCCTTCTTTTCCATAATATTCCATACGTACAATGACGGGTATAACAAAGTATAAGTCAGTATCGACAGCACATTGTGAACACTTAAGGACAAACACTCTGAAGCGACTCTGCGACCTGGCATTTCGCAAAAAAGACCTATATCAGCACACAAAATAACAAGCTTCTTTGTCCGATAAGGTATAGGTTCTCAGGATAATTTCATCAGCCCATTAATAAAGCCTGTGTTATTACTCATTCAATAACAGATGTTTATGCCATTTGAGAATTGCCGAGCGCTGGTGTTTACAGATACAGGTTTAATCTTTAAAAGTACCAGTTAAAGTTCCCCGATATACCACTGAAATTGTGTTTTTAAACTTAGACTCCGTCTAAATTACAAATAAGTCTCCTTAAGTATTACATTGGAGTATCGAATGCATACTTTGAATATCAACTTAGATGGATAATTGAGTCAGAATACACCATTGGGGGAAAGAGAAATTTAGAGGAGAAAATAACTAATTTGTAGCACTTACATCAACTTGTCGTTAGTGGAAAACTATATATTTATAAAATGCGAATAAGCCAAAGATTAATTCTTGGATTTTTAGCCGTCACAATGTGGGTTGCAGCCGTAGGGAACATCTCACTATACCAACTCAATCAAATTGCTAAACCTTTGAATCGTGATTTACCTAAAAGCGTAGAGTCAATAAGCAAGACATCATATTTAGACAGTTTAGCTCAATTGATACGTTACTATGATGAGGTCTCAACTCAATCTGTGAGAAATTATGCTTTTACTCAGGATAAAAAGTGGGAACAACGCTATAAAGAAGTTGAGCCAAAGCTGGATAAAGTAATAAAGGAAGCAATTGAGAATGGAGAAGAAATAGAAAAGAAATTTTTTTCAAATGTCGACAAGGCTAATCTTGCACTTGTGAAAATGGAATATGAATCAATCGAACTCATTAATAACGGGCAAACGGAAGAAGCTATCAAGTTATTGGATAGCAGCAAATATTGCGACTATAAAAGGACATATGAGCAAGGTCTTGAAGATTATGTTAGCAGCAGAGGAACCAAATATGACGAAGCTCTTTCGAGCTCTACCAAAGCAGTAAATTCGGCAACAAAACGAGCCCAAAATTTACTTAAAACCAGTAAACTGTTAATCTTAATTTTTGGTTTTGTCGCTATAATATTAGCCGTAGGTGCTGGTTTAATCATCTCCCGTTCTATCTATGTACCACTTTCCAAGTTAAAAGCTGCCGCGGCTGAAATTGGTGAAGGTAAACTAAATACCCGAATAGAAGATAAATCAAATGACGAAGTCGGACAGCTGGCTACTTCTTTCAAAAAAATGCTCGACAATCTAAAAAAGACAACTACCTCGATAGATAATCTCAATCAGGAAATAATCGAGCGAAAAAAAGTGGAGGAAAACTTAAATCACACTTGTGAAGAACTCGAAAAGGCTAACCAGGAACTGAAGGAAATGCAGTCTCAACTGGTTCAAAACGAGAAACTGGCTTCTATTGGGCAAATCGCTGCCGGAGTCGCGCACGAGATGAACAGCCCGGTGGGTTTTATCGCCAGCAATTTTACGACGCTGGAAAATTACATGAAGAAAATCCGGAAGCTGATCGGGATGTATAGCGAACTAATTAAAGAAATAGAAGCTTCGGAGAGAACAAAACTACTGGACAAAATAAGTGATGTAAACAAATCTCGAGAAAATATGAAAATTGGCTTCATCCTTGAAGACCTGCCGGGATTATTTAATGATTCAAAAGAAGGCCTGGAAAGAATTACCAATATTGTGAAGACTCTGAGAGACTTCTCAAGAGTCGACCAGCCAGGAAACCTAAATGAATACAACATCAATGATGGTATTAAAACAACCCTCATCGTTGCAAAGAACGAGATTAAATATGACGCTGTTATCGAGGAGGAGCTTTCAGAAATACCCTTAATCCTCTGCAATCCCGGCCAGATAAACCAGGTGCTTTTAAATATTATCGTGAATGCGGCTCAGGCAGTTAAGTCACAGGAACGACAAGATAAAGGATGCATTAAAATCAAAACTTATGCTACAGAAAATGACTTAGTCTGTGAAATCTCTGACGATGGCCCGGGTATTGAGTCCGATAGTTTACCAAAGATATTTGATCCTTTCTTTACAACCAAACCTGTTGGCATAGGTACAGGTCTGGGATTAAGTATCTCCTACGACATTATTGTAATTAAGCATAATGGTAAACTTATCGTTGACAGTCATGTCGGAGAAGGAACAAAATTCACAATAAAACTTCCAATAACCAAGAAAGAGACAAGCAATGACGCAGAGAGCACAAACACAAGAACAGAGAACCGTGTTATTTGTGGATGATGATGAGATAGTCCTGCGGTCTATCGAAAGAGGTCTAATGGACGAATCGTACAAGAAATTGTTTGCTAAAAGTTGCAAACAAGCACTTGAAATCCTCCAGCAAGAAAAAGTTCATGTTGTAGTAACTGATATGCTTATGCCCGAGATGACCGGATTAGAGCTTCTCAGTATCGTCAGAGAAAAGCATCCTAAAATCATAAGGATAATACTTTCAGGGTATATGCAAGACGATGCCCTTCAAAATGCAGTCAATCAGGAAGAGATTTATGAGTTTATTCCTAAACCATGGAAACTCGGAGGAGAAGAATTCGAGACAGTTATTCAGCAGGCTTTAAAACATTACAACTCCCAATTAAATACCGCCGGAATGCAGAATTAGAGTATTACATAACCTTGCTCAGAAAGTAAGTCTAAGTTGGAAACAACGAATAGATAAAATTGATAAAGCCTTCGACTCGCATCCATATTGAGAATCCACAGGAATCAACCAATCCAATAGGATTATTCCCACAATACCATCACCAATTAATCCCTGTAGCATAGCCGATGGAGTCAGTCTGTATGAAGCGGCCTATGATGAGATTGTAATAACCTGCGTAGTAATCCAATTTCCAGAGCCCAGCGGTGGCCGGATTCGAAGTCCGCGACTCTATCCAATTGAACTACAGGCACAAAGATTCATTACTTTTTATAAAATAGCCGTTCCATTCTAAACTGTCAATTGCGAACGGAAGATATCTTAGATTGGTGTTAATTTATTGACTTAAAATTAATAAAAGCTCATGCGGTAAAAGAGCTAAATTCCTGAATAAGCAATTTCGTATATCTTCCTGGTCTGCCGTCTGCGATGAGTTTATCATCGAACTTAACTACGGGAACGATGTCTTTGGTGGTTACGGTAATGAAAAGTTCGTCAGCATTTTTCGCATGTTCAGGTGTTAAAGATTTTTCAATGGTTTCCAGTCCGATGTTTTTGCCTGCTTTAATCACGAACTTACGTGTGATGGAGGGTAGAATATTCGCTGTAAGTGCTGCGGTTTGGATTGTTTGTCCGAAGATTGCAAAGAATGCCGAGCTGGCTCCTTCGGTTATAAAGCCATCTTCATTGACGAGTATTGCTTCGTAGCAGCCTTTTTTAGCGACTTCCTGACGTGCGAGGACATTGGCTAACAGGTTGAGCGACTTAATATCACATCGTTTCCATCTCCAGTCCGGATGAGTTGATACTGTGATGCCTCTGGTTTTTTGTTCTATATTATCGTCCAGTTCCGTTACGGTCAGGAAGAAATTTGGCTCTAAGTCGGCGCCAAAAATATGATTTCGAGGCGCGGAACCTCATGTAATGTGGAAATATATCTTGGCATTGGGAATATCAGCGGCTT
>JASFVS010000257.1:0-4622 GCA_050049715.1 Phycisphaerales bacterium | reverse complement strand
GCTGTATGCGGGTTATTCAGGCCGGTGATTCTGCTGCCGCGGAATCTCGGCCCTACTCTCGGCTCGAGCCATCTGCGAACGGTAATGATGCACGAATTGGCGCATATCAAACGCGGCGATTTGTGGGTCAATATGATACAGACCGCTTTGCAGATAGTTTACTTTTATAATCCGCTTTTGTGGCTCGCCAATGCGATAATTCGCAGGGTGCGCGAGCAGGCGGTTGACGAAACAGTTCTCGTGGCTATGGGTCCAAAAGCTTCCCATTACCCCGAGACACTGCTTAGTGTGGCCAGGCTGGCCTTTGCAAGGCCGGCCCTGAGCCTCAGGTTGATTGGTGTTATCGAATCGAAAAGTCAACTAAAAGAAAGGATTAAGAAAATGTTGGAAAGACCTGTACCCAAAAACGCAAAACTCGGAATTGTAGGTATATTGATAATTATTGCCCTTGGCGCATTTCTGCTGCCGATGGCCAAAGCGGATGGCAGTTCATCGGATGTTTTCATCGTAAGTGACAGTGCCAAAAAGCAGGCAGAGGCTGAATTAAAGATGCTCCAGGAGAAGATAGCTCAGCTTGGAGAGGAATTAAAGCAGCTTCAAAAGCAAATCAAGCAGAAAAAGTCTAAGGTGGTTGAGGAAACCCCGATAAAAAGCAAAAAGGAAAAGCAGAAGATTGATAAGCAGGCCGAACAGGTAAATGAGTTGGCAGAGAAGTTACAACTGCTCGTCCAGCAGGTAACTAAGGACAAGCTGCAGAAAGTTGAGGAAAAAGCCCCTAAGAAGGAAAAAATCGAGCAATTGGAAGTGATTCTAAAGCAAATCAGGCAAGAGGACATACCTGAAGCCAAAGAAAAAGCTTGGGTTCTGGCAAGAAAGATGGCGCATATGGAACACTCTGGAAAGAAAGCCCAGGAAAAAGCTTCAGAGATTGCGAAAAAGATGGAAAAGATGGAGAAAGCTGAAAGGGAAAAGCAAAAGGCTAAAGTTAGAGCCGAGAGAGACAAAACCAGGTCCGGAAGAGAAAAAGCCAGGGCTGAGAGAGAGAAAGCCAAAGCCGAAAGAAACAAAGCAAAGGCCAAGAGGAACAAATCTAAAGCCAAAAAAGCAAAAGACCAGGCTATGGCACAAATAGCGATAACCAAAAAAGAAGCTAAAAAGGCCTTGGAAGAAAGCGATTTGAAAGGTCAGGCAAAAGCAAAGGTCAAAGAGTTGCTCGCGGCCATCAAGTCATTGGAAAAGCAAAGTGCTGACGCTGAAGCTTCCTGCGATGTTGATGCTCCTTGTGAGGTTCAAGCACCTGCAAAAGTAGTTCTCCCTAAACTGAAAAAGCTTTCCAAACTTAAAAAATTTGCCAAACACCCAAAACCTCCGACACCGCCGGCGTTTCCAAAAATCGACCCGCATGTTAAAATTGAGATGCCTCCCATGCCGCCGCATCCGGCACCACAGATACATCCCGAAATAATGATTGGGAACATTACCAAATCTATGCCGAAGATTGAGCCTCCGCAGGAAGCCTTTAAGAAATTAGGGCAGATACAGGCTAAAAAGGCCGCTCTGGCAAAGGAAATCGACAAACTCCGTGAAGAAATTGAACAGAAAAAACAACTCGATAATATTTCCAGCGAGGAAGTAGAAGCCCTTGAAAACAAGGTTGAATCTCTGGAAGAAAAAGTTGATGACCTTGAAGAACATTCTGATGAAATTGTTGACCGAATAGAAGAATGGGGTGACAGTGTTGGTGACAGCATGGATGAATGGTCTGGGAGAATCAATGAGAAGGCAACACAAAAGTTCGAACGAAAGCATGAGAGAGAGCTTAAGCAATACGAGCGTCAGATGAAGCGGTATGAGCGGCAAATGGAGCAATTTGAAAAAGAGATGGAAGAGTTCGAGCGGCAGCATGAAGACAAGCACGAAAAAGAGCTTGAGGATTTTGAGCACCAGATGGAAGAATTTGAGCACCAGATGGAACAATTGGCCGAGCAGCACGAGCATCAGATAGAACAATGGGCAGAGAATTTCGACGTCAAAGTGGAAGTATCCCTTGAAGAGCTTGAAGATGCGCTTGATGAAATTGACGTGCAGGTTGATGAGCTGGATGACAAGGTAGATGACGAAGATAATGGTGACAACGTTTCTTTTATAAAAGGCCCGAAAGTTTTCTCAATTCCTCTGGCTGAAGGTAAGAAGGTTGTAGTGAATGGCCGCATCGGTGCGGTAAAAGTCAGCAGTGGCGAAACCGGCCAATGCATATGCACCACCACAATCAAAGCTAAGGCCGAGACGGACGAAGAGGCAAAACAGAAAGCCGATTCAATTAAAATAGAAGTTGATGACTCTGCTGATACACTGACATTAACGGTAATAAAAACTGACGATGACAAGTGGGACCATATTGAGGTGGATTTGGATGTTCAGCTTCCACAGAATACCGACATTGTGATTAATAATGATATAGGCGCTATCAAAATGACCGACCTGAAAGGTAAAATAAAGTGCACGACCAATGTTGGTAACATTGTCGCCGAGAATGTACAGGGTAATATTAATTTGACCACGAATGTTGGAAAAATCGTCTGTGATGTCCCTGATAAAATCCCCGCCGAGTTTACGGCATCGTCCGGTGTCGGTAAAATTAAAACACAATTTCCCCTGGACGTCACAAAAAAAGGCCCGAAAAGCAGAGCATCCGGTGTTTTAGGCGATGGTAAATATAAAATTGAGCTCAAAGCAGCCGTCGGGGATATAACAATAAAATAATAATCCCCGGTTTAGTGTTTTGAGATGATAAGCTCATAATAAAGGTCAGCATAAACTCCTGCGAACCACATAAGTTGACCAGAAGTTACAATGCTTTGGAGTGTAAGGGAAATATCCTCTCCCTTACACTCCACACTCCATTATTTCAGCCGAAGTTATAATGTTTCGTCACGGCCTCCTGGACGTTCCAGGTGCATTCGAGGTCCACCGGAAACACAACAAGGTCGCCGGCCCCGAAATTCACCGAATCTTTACCGTCCGAAACCGTCACCTTACCTTCGAGCAAAAGGCACGTCTCTTTTTCCGTATATACCCAGTCGAAGGTGCTCGGCTGGCAATTCCAGATGGGCCACTCCTTACAGGTTGACGTCTCTTCGTCGGTCGGCTTTTTAACAATCACATCTTTTACTGTTGGCATATATTTTACTCCTTTGATTTAGTCTCAATTCAGGCTGTATTATACACCAGGTAAGCTATTTTGGAATACGTACGGAGGATTTTATTGAAAGTTATTTATATTTTTTATGCGGAAAAAAATAATCTTGTACCTAACGACCTCCGCCTCTTCTTCTACACTGTCCACGCCCTTGCCCTCCGGGGCCGCGGCGGAACCTATGCGGTGGACCCGCCTGGGAGGCGGCGTCGGTAAGCTCAACAGGCCCGCCTTCGATTAACAGTGCCTTTCCATTGGTCAGAGCATCGGCTATTTTCCTGTGCGCCGATTCGATAATTCTGCCGAATGTCTGTCTGGATATATTCATTTTCTTGGCGGCATCCTCCTGATACATACCTTCTAAGTCGGCCAGACGAATTGCTTCAAGCTCGTCCATCGTTAAGGTAGCCTGCTGCAAAGCCGAGAGGGGGATCCCTCTGGGTTTGTAATAGTTGCTTTGCGGCAGGTGCCCTATGCGTCTGAAATTTCTTGGTCTTGGCATATCAGGTGTCCCTGTAAGAATCCTAATGGTCGCAGATATTCTGGCCGCATTGCAGTCGCCCGGCTAAGTAATCCGATACGAGCTGTTGTGGTTCATCAGCCGGTGCACCAACAGCAACATCGATATTATTCTGTGCGAACAGCTGCTGCGCCCTTTGCCCCATCCCGCCGGCAATTATTAGTTCGACGTTCATTTCAGCGAGCCATTTGGGCAAAACTCCGGGCTCATGCGCAGGCGGCGTTAACAAGTTTTCACTTACGACATTTTTGTCGCTGTCAACTTCAACAATAGCAAACTGCTCACAGTGGCCGAAATGTGCCGACAATTTTCCGTCTGTTAATGGAATCGCTATCTTCATATTTCCTGTTCCTTTCTTTTTAACTATTTTTTCGATTTTCCTTTCGTCTGGTACAAGCAATGGCTCAAAAGCAGCTGCAATTGCCTGGGCTGTTGGACTTTCATTGTGCGCATCGATAAACGGCTTACCTGAATCGCAGGCCGATGCCAAATCGCCGTCCATCGGGATACTGCCTAAAAACGTAACCCCGAAATCTTCCGCCATTTGTTTGCCGCCGTCGCATCCGAATACATCCGCTCTTTTTCCGCAATGCGGACAAACAAACCCGCTCATATTTTCAACAACTCCCAAGACTGGTAGGTTTAACTGCCTGCAAAAAGTTATGCACTTTTTGACGTCAACGATAGCAAGTTGCTGAGGCGTTGTCACGATTATAGCGCCGTCAATTTTTCCTGATGTTTGCACTATCGACAGCGGCTCGTCACCGGTCCCTGGCGGATAGTCAACCACCAGATAGTCCAGCTCGCCCCAGCAAACATCGTCCACGAACTGTTTGATAACATTATGTTTCATCGGCCCTCGCCAGATAAGTGCATCCTTGTCATTTTGTAACAAAAAGCCGATAC
>JASFVS010000256.1:0-4628 GCA_050049715.1 Phycisphaerales bacterium | reverse complement strand
AACATGCTCAGGTAAATGAGTTTTTGGACTATATTGATGTATCGCCTGAAGACCTGCGAACTTTAGAAGTATATGAAATCCGGCATGTGGATGCCGATATGATAAAAACAAAACTCGAACAACTTAATCTGATTGGCGCCGATTCGGTAAAATCTTTAAGGATTACCGCTGATAATACTAAAGAGCCTACACAACCTGAAGTTACTTTACCCGATACACATAGCACAGCCACAGTTCTTATCGAAAAGCCGCAAGTAGTAGTGAATGAATCGACCAATTCGCTATTGGTTAATGCGACAAGCGAACAACATAATAGAATAACTAAGGTCATCAATTACCTGGACAGTAAAACACCTGAAGAGGAAATACCTTACAAGATTTATCCGCTCGAGAATTCATCTCCGGGACATTTAGCCTCTCTTCTGGAAAAACTTATCCTTGAGACGGCAAGTAACAGAGATGACAAGATAGAAAAAATCGCAAAGAAGAAGGAAGAAAAAATAACTATAGTTCCCGACCCAAATACATTTTCGTTAATTGTATATGCCAGCAGGAAGAACCAGGAATGGATAGAAAATCTAATAGAAAGCCTGGACAAGAGAAGACCACAGGTCCTTATCGATGTTATCCTTGTTGAAATTACCAGGACAGATACGTTCGAATACGACCTGAATCTTGTCGCTAATGCGAAAGAGGCCGTGATAGACAATATAATCATCGATCCAATCCATGCGATTAACAGTAAGACTCTGCTTGAAGGAGGTTACAATCTGCTGGATAGTAGTGGTAATCCAACGAACCAGATAAAGGCTTTTTATAGCGACAAAAAAGTTCAGGCCCTGTTGACCGCCATAAAGAGGAAGAATTATGGCCGAGTCTTAGCCAAGCCGAAGATTTTGGTCGATGACGGCCAGCAGGGTGAGATTTCCACAACTGATGAGACTACGTATATAAAGGAGGCGATTCAGGTTCCTGATACAGGAACGTCGATTACAACGCGTGACTTCGTAGCCATCGAGGCGAGCATTCTGCTCCAAATCACTCCTCACATAAGTGAGGGTGAACTTTTACGGCTGGATGTTCATTTATCACGTGGCGATTTTGGAACACGGCCTTTAGAAGGTGCTCCACCTGATAAGACGACCAGCGAAGTTACCACGACTGTTTTTGTGCCGGATAATCACACAGTAATACTCGGCGGTTTGGTGAAATTGAATCAGAGCAAAGGAGGTTCCAAGGTTCCAATACTTGGCGATATTCCACTGGTTGGTGGATTGTTCAGAAGCGTTGATAACAGCGATATTGAAAGGAAACTGTATGTATTTCTCAAGGCTAACGTCGTCAGGCCTTACGAGCAAACCGAATTGGGGGATTTGCAGAAAATATCAGAGGAACATCGAAAAGCGTTTGAGAAGTCTGAGACTGAATTCCAGAGGCATGAAGATTTTCCTGGGATAAAGCCTAAACTGATGCAACCCGAGCGTGTGCTGGAAGACCTGTAGAGAGCCATAAGCAGTTGACCATAGCTTAATAACTCAAGCTTAGAATCACAATTCATATATACCTTTGAAGTGTTGCCCTAAGAAGCTGTCACATGATTTGTAAAAGCATTTTTTAACTCAATAAAATATTCCTTGCGCTCGATTGAATAAATCATATAATTAGATCTGAATATTTAATGATGTTATAATTATAGCCGTGACTTAGTTTTGGTAATCGTTCTTTGGAATAGCAATCTGGACTACACTTTTGACTACACTTTTGCGGCTACGTTTAAGGGTATATAACCGTTTTTATTGTGTTGGGAATTTTAGTAAATGCCGTTTTTTAGCGTAATTATGCGATTACAGCATGTAGCCAGGTATGCTCGACACGCAGGAGGTCACTGGTTCAAGTCCAGTACCGCCCATTTCCCATAATTTACATTTCATCATCAATCCATCTATTCAGATAATAATCTCACCTTATGGTCTGAAGAACACTATACCAACAGAAAACATAATTGAACGGCCCTTATGTCAATAGTATAGGCCGGATGAATTCTCGAAGTAATTTTGTGTCGCAACAGCATACACTATGTTAAAATACAAACAACCACAGAATAGGTAGTAAAATCTGTATCTATTCAGAAAGTAGCTTTCAGGAGTTCCAAGTAAAGAGGAGCCAATTATGAATCCAACATCTAAGTCACCAATCATGGTAGCAACCGTAGTAGCTGTACTGGTCCTGACAGGTCTGGTGTTCGCTCAAGGCCAGGGCGATGCTCTCGAGCAAGGCTTCAGGAACCCGCCTGATTCGGCCAGGCCAAGAACCTGGTGGCACTGGACAGGCGGCAACATTACCAAAGAAGGGATTACAAAAGACCTGGAGTGGATGAAGCGCATCGGCATAGCAGGCATGCAGTTAGCTGACGTAAGCTTTGGAATAGGCCAAACCATCGAAGAAAAAATCGAGTTCGGAAGCCCGGAGTGGCTGGACGCGGTTCACTACGCAGCATCCGAAGCACAACGGCTTGGACTGGAAATGGCGATATTCAGTTCGGCCGGCTGGAGCTTGACCGGCGGGCCATGGGTAAAACCCGAGCAGGCAATGAAGAAACTCGTGTGGAGTGAGACAACGGTTGAAGGACCGTTGAGATTCGCCGGCAAGCTGCCACAACCGCCCTCAAATAACGGCCCTATACGTAACCTGGGTCGCAGCAGAGGGCAGGACCCTACCTATTATGGTGACAGCGCGGTTGTGGCTTATCGTACTCCGGCAACAGAAACCAATATGGCCAGCCTTAATCCGAAAGTAATAACAAACTCCGGCGAGATAAATGCAACTGCTTTGCTGGATGATGATTTGAATTCAGAGGTTACTATTCCGGCACCCAAAAGTGGAGGTCCCGCGTGGATACAGTTCGAGTTCGCTCAGCCGTTCCATGCACGTGCCATAACAATTGCAGGACAAAGGGGCATACCAGTCGGCCGCGTATTGGCGAGCGAAGATGGCGTGAGCTTTCAGACAATAGTAACGCTTCCCGGCGCACAGTTATACCGCCAAGGCCGCGTGAGGACTTTTGCTTTTTCAGAAACCACCGCGAAGTTCTTTCGAATCGAAATGACCGGAGCACCATTAGGGCCTGCGGCTACAATGAGCCAGGCACCTCCGGAACCGGCGCGCGAATACGTGCTAACAGAAGCAATATTGCATTCAGGAGCGCGCGTACATCGCTGGGAAGAAAAGGCCGGTTTCAGTTTCCTCTTTGAATACGAATCAGTGCCAACACCTGAGGCCCCCGCCGAGACGGCTATCATGCGTTCAGACATCATCGACCTAACATCAAAAATGGCTCCGGACGGAAGTCTGGAATGGGACGTCCCGGCCGGTAAGTGGACGATTTTGCGCATGGGCTATTCCCTAACAGGAGCAAAAAACCGCCCGGCTATGCCTGCAGGCCTTGGCTACGAAGTCGATAAGCTCAACCGAAAACACATAGAAGCCTACTATCACGGCTACTTTGACCCAATTGCCAAGTCTCTGGGATCACTCTTTGGTGAAAGCCTCCAATACGTACTGATGGATAGCTGGGAAGCCGGCAGGCAGAACTGGACTGACGAAATGATAAACGAATTTCGCAGAAGGCGAGGCTACGACCCGACTCCATATCTGCCCGCTTTGGCCGGAAGAGTGGTAGAAAGTGCCGAGGTAAGTGACCGTTTTCTGTGGGACTTTCGCCGGACATTGGCGGATATGTGGGCCGATTATCACTACTGTGCAATGACCGAGCTTCTAAATAAAAAAGGAGTAGGAACATACGCAGAAGCCGCAGGTGTCTCTCTGGAAATACCCGAAGACTCACTGCTTAATAAAAGCAAAGTTAATATCCCGATGGGTGAGTTTTGGGTACGGGCGCTTCACCCGGAGCTGATGTACTATCAGGATGTTCGCGGTGCAGCCTCAGCGGCACATGTATACGGTAAAACTCTGGTAGCTGCTGAATCGTTTACAGGAGGCGGTTATGAGGCACCGTACACACTGAAGAAAGTCGGCGATTACTGGTTCGCACAGGGCGTTAATCGCATTATTTTCCATACCTCGGCGCACCAGCCCCTCGATACCAAGCCGGGCAACACTATGGTAGGAACCCACATTAATCGCAATATCACCTGGGCCGAATATGCAGGGCCTTTTATGACTTATTTAGCACGAAATTCTTTCATGCTACAACAGGGTTTATTCGTAGCCGACCTTGCCTACCTATTGAACGAAGGCGCACCGTCAACTATGCCCATATGGGGAGCAGGATTAACGCCGAAGCCACCTGAAGGTTACGACTACGACTATGTTAATGCCGATGTACTAATTAACCGGATGTCGGTGAATCAGGATGGTCAATTGGTTCTGCCGGACGGCATGAGTTATAGAGTATTAGTCCTGCCGGAAATAAATCGAATGACAGTTCCGGTACTACGTAAAATCCGAGAGCTTGTCAAAGGCGGCACAACAGTACTGGGGCCCAAACCTCTGAAATCGCCCAGCCTCGCAGGATATCCGGATGCAGATAGCGAATTGCAAGCGCTCGCTAACGACCTATGGGGCGACCTTGACGGCGTCAGCCGTACAAAACGTATCTATGGAAAGGG